>CAYMXK010000380.1:0-4740 GCA_964393915.1 uncultured Prolixibacteraceae bacterium | reverse complement strand
AGAACTTGGCTCAAAACTTGAAGAGTAGGCCGTTGTAACCGTTGATATTGGTTACCTGAGCAACAAGGAGCTGAGGGAAATTTTCACTATGGAATAAGCCATTCAAAAATGGTATCGGCGGTAGAGTCCTGTCATGAAAATCCGCAAAACTTAAGGAGCAAAGGGTTTTTCCATCTGCGACTATGCCTCGTCCGGGAATACCATAGATGAGGGTTCCGCATTCACTTGTGTGGATTGCGCCTCCGGTAAATCCAAGGGCCTGGAACCAATAATCTCCCTATTCTTTAGTAAAACATTAATTGGTTGTGAATGAATCATATATTAAGGGGAAAAAATCCTTTATGCTGCTATCTTTGTATTTCATCACAGTTAAAAGAAAACAAATGATTTTAAGGAAGAAAGCAGGAGTAGAAGATATTTTCCGCTATAATTCAGTCAAAACATTTGCCCGGAGTTGCATAATATATTTCGTTTTGCTTTTAGCCTCGTCTTATTCTTTAATGGCAACCGCTCACCCAGATACCCTCAAAAAGATATCGCCCGCCACTACCGGACAGGTTCCCGAGGTTTACCTCGATTGCCGCAGATGTGACTTTGACTATATCCGCAAAGAACTTAACTTCGTGCATTATGTGCGTGACCCCAATCAGGCTGATATTCATGTGTTTGTTACCGACCACAGTACCGGAGACGGTGGACGTATGTTCGAGTATTCATTCTTTGGAAGACGCGGGTTCAGCGGAACAGAATACACTCTTAAGCATATTGTAGGGCGCGATGCGACTACAGAGGAAACACGTGAAGCATTGACCCGTTTTCTGAAACTGGGCCTGGCTTCATATATGCTGCAAACGCCGCAGGCTGCCAATTTCACGGTTAAGTACACAAAAAATGGTGAGGTAGATTCAGAGCGAATAGCCGTAAAAGATCCCTGGAAAAACTGGGTATTTCAGGCCTACTTAGGGAGTATCAAACTGGATATGGAATCCAACAAGAATGAGTTTAATTCCCGGTGGGGCTTTTTTGCAGATAAAATAACCGAAGATTGGAAATTCCGTATCAGGCCATATTTTAACTATGACCAGACCAAAATCCAGACTACGGCTGAGACAGAACCTGTTATCAGCAAGCGGCATCGGGGAGGGCTTGATTCCTATGCCATTAAAAGCCTGGGTGAACATTGGTCAGCAGGGGTATTCGGAGATTATTTAACCTTTAATGGCAGGAACATCAGACACGAATTCCGGTTAACTCCCGGGATTGAGTATAGTATTTTGCCATATGAAGTTGCCACCCGAAGGTCAATAACCTTAAGATACCTTGTTGGATATTCCTATTTCGATTATTATCGCGAAACAGTTTTTGGTAAATCAAAGGAATCACTATTCAACCATCAGATAAAAGGGATGGTGAATATCAAGAAACCATGGGGAAATATCGAAACGGGTTTTGAAGGGTCGCATTATTTTCACGATTTTTCAAAGCGGAGGATCGAATTTTACGGGCAGCTGTCGGTGCGGGTTGTCGAAGGCCTTTCAGTAAGCTTTCAGACCGATTACAACGTGGTAAACGACCAGCTTGCACTACCGAGGGGCGAAGCTACTCTCGAGGAAGTCCTGCTCAAGCAACGTGAACTTGCCACCAATTTTTCCCTCTCCAGTTCTATCGCTATTTCCTATACCTTTGGCTCAAAATACGCCAATATTGTAAATACCCGGTTTTGATTTTAACGAAAATTAATGCCGACCTTATAAACCGGCCGGCTTTAATCTATTTCACACTGTTGACGATTTTCGAACCTGAAAATATTATTTCTGAATCTCGAACGAGATCTTCGCATTTACTGCATAAGAAACAATCCGGTTGTTTTCAACTTTGGCATTCATATGCTTAATGTAAACTGATTTGATATTTTTTACAGTTTTTGCGGCCTCATCTACAGCATTTTGCGTTGCTTCCTTAAAACCTTTGTCTGATGAAGCAATAACTTCAATAATTTTAATAATACTCATAATCTTACCTCCTATTGATTTTAAAATTCTTTTTAAACAAGGAGAAAACTATGCCATAAAATCAAATGTCATGTCGGAAGGCGCTGGACAATACCAGTGTACACCTTAATGACTGTTGGTGTTTAAGGTCCAGTCTAATGATCAAGTGTGGAAATAATTCCACAGATCCTTCCTCATATTGTCGATTCTTTTCCCCATTCAATATGATTAATTCTGGATAAACCCGGCGAATAATAAAATGGCAAGGTTTTCTCAGAATATACGAAAAAAATATGCGGGTTGGTGATTATTACATCTGATCCTTACAACTTACCATTTTTACTTAAAAGCGCAATTATCATGACAACTGATTCGATTTTTAAACTATTGGGAGAAAAAGCAGATTACCTTCTAAATCATGAATGCAAAACCATTGGGAAAGAAGCACTTAATTTACCCGGTCCTGATTTTATAGAGAGGGTCGTTTTCAGTTCAAACAGGAATCCCAAAGTTATTCGTAATTTAAAACAGTTATTCAGCCATGGGCGTCTTGCCGGTACGGGGTTCTTGTCAATATTACCAGTCGATCAAGGCGTTGAACATTCTGCTGGAGCATCCTTTGCACCTAATCCCATTTACTTTGACCCGGATAATATTGTAAAACTGGCCATTGAAGGAGGTGCAAATGCAGTAGCATCAACTTTTGGTGTACTTGCTTCCGTGTCGCGCAAATATGCTCATCGCATCCCTTTTATCGTAAAGCTGAATCATAATGAATTGCTTACTTACCCAAACAAGTATGACCAGATTATGTTTGGTTCGGTTGAAGAAGCATGGAACCTGGGGGCTGCAGCTGTTGGTGCCACCATATATTTCGGTTCTCAGGAATCTTCCCGGCAGATTACGGAGGTGTCCGAAGCCTTTGAACTGGCCCACCAGCTGGGCATGGTGACAATTTTATGGTGTTATACACGCAATGAAGCTTTTAAAGTTGGAGATAAAGATTATCATTCGGCTGCAGATCTTACTTCACAGGCTAATTACCTTGGTGTTACCATACAGGCTGATATTATCAAACAGAAATTACCGGAACTGAATGGAGGCTACAAAGCCATCAATTTTGGCAAAACGCATGATAAGGTCTACAGTGAATTAACAAGTGAGCATCCGATTGACCTTTGCCGTTATCAGGTAGCTAATTGTTATATGGGACGTGCCGGACTTATCAATTCAGGAGGGGCCTCTTCCGGTGCTTCTGATTTTGTCGATGCTGTTGCTACAGCAGTAATTAATAAAAGGGCCGGGGGTATGGGAATGATTTCCGGCAGAAAAGCATTCCAGAGGCCTATGAAAGAGGGTGTAAAATTACTTAATTTGATTCAGGATGTTTATCTCGCAAATGAAATCGGCCCTGCCTGATGCTGAAGTAGGTGGCAAGAATGTTTCTCCCTGAATAATAATATTTGGCTAAACCTTCTCCAATGGATATTCAATATAAACCAGATTAAACGCACCGCACTAAAAGGTATAAGTCAGGAAATAACAGATTGTTGACATTTTGGTTTAAAGTTTTTCAACTATCGCAACTACTACCTTGGATGGGTTTGGAGTGTTAAATGAAATGGTTCCGCTGTGCGAACTGTGTTCTTTTGCCAAAGCCTGAAGATCCCTATTTAGTGATTTCATAATGATTTTGCTGCATAAAAAAATAAGCAGTTACTCCATGTACAAACACCGACATCAACACAATGAATCCTGCCACAGCCCAGATTATTCGGGCTTGCGGTTCTTCAAAGTTTGCATGGTTCAATCCATAGGC
The DNA here is from genome assembly GCA_964393915.1 of uncultured Prolixibacteraceae bacterium. Lineage (GTDB taxonomy): Bacteria > Bacteroidota > Bacteroidia > Bacteroidales > Prolixibacteraceae > UBA1413. The sequence goes on along the minus strand of CAYMXK010000380.1, from coordinate 930 downwards.
CAGGTAATAAAATGTTCCTACCCCACGAATACCAAACCAACTTATTTTCATCCTTGTGGCTAATGGTGTTTTTGTACCTGCCAGCCCCAGCATCCCTGCTGCCGGACGTATCAAAAAAAGAAAGATTATACTAAGAAAAACCGCCGGCCATGTTAACACATTGAACAGTCCCTGCCCAATGGCAATACCAAACAGTAGAAGCACAACCGACATTAGTAGTTGCTCGATTTGTTCTGAAAAACTGTGTAATGCTTTATGTAATTCATGTTCCCGTTCGTACCGGCGAAACATAATAGCAGCAACAAAAACACCTATAAAACCGTATCCATTTACAAGCTCAGTAGCTCCATAAGAAAACAGTGTTAATGCAATTGCAACAAATCCGTCTGATAATTGGTTGTTTTTGCCCAAACGCGACACCAAAACTGCTATTAAATGACCAATTATCGCCCCAACCCCGACACCTGCAAATATCTTCCAGACAACATCAATTTTAAACCAAACGAATAAATCATTGCCAGTTAAACCGACAGCAGCCAGAACAACCGCCAAATTAACAAACGGAAAAGCCAAACCGTCATTTAATCCCGCTTCACTTGTCAGAGCAAAGTTTTCCTCATGTTCATCACCCGACATGGGTGCACCCACTTGTACCTCAGTAGCTAAAACAGGATCGGTGGGTGCAATAACGGCTCCAAGTAAAACGGCAGCAGCCAATGGCAAACCTGCCAGCCATGCGCCTCCGAATGCCGAACCGGCAATGCACAGTGGCATGGTGATGGCCAGCAGCCGCCATGTTGATTGCCATGAACGCCAACCTAAAGGCCGGTCAAGTTTCAATCCTACTCCCATTAGGGAAATAATTACTGCTATCTCGGTTGTCCGTTCAACAAAAACACTGTTTTTTACAGGGTCAACAGTCATGAAATC
>CAYMXK010000379.1:0-4754 GCA_964393915.1 uncultured Prolixibacteraceae bacterium | reverse complement strand
ATGGTATCAAACTCATCGTCGGTCCGGGGTTTCAGTTCCAGTTTGATGCGCCCTCTGGAATAGGCCACCATGTTTGAAATGGCATCCATATTTACAACGAATTTCCGGTTGATCCTGAAGAACTTTTCGGGGTCGGTTGTTTCAGCCAGACGATCGAGGGTGTATTCAACAGGGTAGGAGTTGCCCTGAAAGGTTTTCATATAGACACCTTTGTCGAGCACATAAAAATAGGCCACTTCCGGTATTTCAACTTTTTTGATTTTCTCGCCGATTTGTATCAGAAACCGCTTTTTGTATTCCGGCTTTTTCCCCTGTATCCCCGCCAGCAACGCATCGAAATCGATGGTAAATGCCGATTTGAGCGAAGCATATTTTTTCAGGCTTTCGGCCAGGTCGGCCTTTCTGATAGGTTTCAGCAGGTAGGCGATGCTGTTAAGCTGAAATGCTTTTATCGCATACTGATCGTATGCCGTTGTGAATATGACCGGCGTGTTTACCGCAACCTGCTCAAATATGCTGAAGCTGATCCCGTCAGATAACTGAATGTCGAGAAATATCAGGTCGGCACTGTGCAGGTCAAGCCACTTTGCCGTTTCTTTAACGCTGCCGGTTTTGGCCATTACCTGTATGTCCGGGTCAATTTCCCGGAGCATCATTTCGAGCTTTTCAGCTGCAATGTTCTCGTCTTCAACTATAAGTACTCTCATATTATTCGGTTTCAATTAACGGCAATTTCGCGACATAATAACCGGTTTCAACCTCGAAAACCGGATTCAGTTTACTGATCAATCCATATCGTTTCACCAGGTTCTTCAATCCCAGTCCGGTTGATGCCACGGCTGATATCTTCGGTTGTATGTTGTTCCGCACAATCAGGTTGGTCTCTTCGCTGAAGATATCTATTTTCAGTGGCTTCGACTCATTTACGATGTTGTGTTTTATGGCATTTTCGAGCACCACCTGCAACGACAAAGGCGGTAAGACCCATTTCAGCAAGGCTGAGGGGATTTTGACGGAATACGAAAGATCATCGCCGTGTCGGATCTGCTGAAGGAACAGATACGACCGCATAAAGTCAAGCTCCTTCCCGAGGGTTACCACCGGCTGTTCAAGGGTTTCAAGGACGTAGCGGTAGATGTGCGAAAATTCATCGATGAACTGCTGTGCTTTGCCTACGTCTTTGCTGATAAGGCCTGACAGTACATTCAGGCTGTTGAACATGAAATGCGGATTGATCTGGCTTTTCAGCACTTCGAACTGCGACTGGAGGTTTTCTTTCTGAACTTTCAGCAGTTGGGTATTGACCTCAGTAAGCTCTTTTGTTCTCTTTTCCACAGTTTGTTCGAGGGTGTTGTTAATCTGCTCCAGCTCCTCTTTGGCTTTCACCAACCTTGACTCGTACCTTTTCCGTTCAGAAATATCGATGATAATTCCCCTTCTTCCAACAATTTCTTCATCCCGGATTATCGGACTGCCAAAAACCAAAACCGGGCAAAGCGTTCCGTCCCTTTTTATGGCAGTGTACTCATAAGGTTCGGTTAAAATACCCCGGCGCGATTGTTTAATGTTTTCGATTATGCGGGGTTTATCCTCGTTTATAAAACAATCGAGAACGGAAATTTTTTGGTTGGGGTCGGCGGGTTGCAGGCCAAAGAACTCGTAACCAGCTTTGTTTCCGTACACAAGGTTCCCCATGATATCCAGCTCAAAGACGGGCTGGGGTAAAAAATCCATTAGTTCTTTGTACTTCCGGTCGCTTTCCCTGGCTGCCAGTTCTGCCTCTTTACTCCGGGTAATATCTATAATAATGCCATCGAGGAAGGCTACATCTCCGTTGTCGTTAAAAATGGGTTTGCCGTTTTCTTTTACCCATGTAACATTTCCGTCAGCATGGATAATCCGGTATTCCATTTCAAAAGGCGCCTTGTTTTGCGCTGCTTCTGCGATTCTTTTTTCACAAAAATCCACATCATCCGGATGAATAACAGATGAGTATGAACGGACCCGGTTATGAATAAAGTCTGAAGATGGATAGCCCGAAATGTCTCGGATCTTTTCGCTGATGTACTGCATGGTGTAGTATTCGTCGAAGTTACATCTGTAAGCCGCTCCGATCAGATTAGAAAGCAGGCTCTGAAGTTGCTCCCGGCTTTCATTTAACTGTTGGGCCAGTAAATCGCTTTTTTTAACCTCAGACTGAAGGGTTTTATTGAGCAGCTTCTCCTGTTCAATAAGCTGCTGTGCCGCTCTGCTCTTCACTTCTTCCACCTGTGCCCTGGCTTCGAGTATCACTTTTTTGGATGCTTCCTCAATCAGTTCTTTTTCCAGTTTTTCGGATTTGCTTTTGTCCTTTGCACTCTCTTCGAGATAAATCCATGCTTCAAGGATAGTCATCAGGAAAAAGCTGAGAATAACCAGATAGTAGGCATTATTCATTAAAGTCTGGAAATCATACTCCATGGTGAAGATAAAACCTGCAGGAATTAATATCACAGGTGTTACCAAAATCCCCATCGCCAGTGCAATCGAAAACTGCAGAAAAAACCTTTTAAAGGTACTTGTTTTCCATGGAAGACGCTTGTTGAGGAAACGAATTATAACCAGATCGGGATAAGCCAGGATGGTGCCCGCGGTAAAGGTCAGCAGGATTCCCCGGAATAGCCTGATCAGGACCATGATGGGATCACTGAACAGATCGGTCCTGAAGAAATACATTTGCGAAAGAACTAAAAACTGGAGGCCAACTGACAAGAATATCAGCAGTATGATCAACCTCGCGAAGGGAAAGAAACTATGGATACGTTTGAAAACCATTATGGTTAAATATTATAAGTCAAAGATAAATTTTAAAATTCTATTTTATAGCTTATCCCCGGAAGGACAAATACATCCTGAAGCATTTCAACCTGCTGGTTTTTGTAGTTATACACATATTCCCTGTTTTGAGGGGTTCCCAACAGGTTATTTACCTGCAGTGCCCACACGCTCGAATACCGCTTCCTGTTTTTACGGTAGGTAATGGTTAAATTCAGAAAGTTACTGAAGTGCTCCTTCTCCTCAAAAAGCCTGCTCTCGTCATAGATGGCGCGGCGTGCGGCATTTGATTCTTCCTGAAGGAGCGGAGTGGTCCTTTCCCCTCCAATCATATTCAGCCTTGCATTTATGCCGAGGATATTGGTTCTGTTTTGCCCAATGAAAAACTCCTTGCCAACCAGAAAATTGGCAACGAATTCCTTATCGAAGCGGCTGTTTCGCAGGATTTTGTCATCTGCTGTGTATTTAGAGTCGAAAACAGAGGTGGTTACCAGATAGTAGAAATTGTTTTTCAGAAAGCGTTCCAGGGTGATGTCGATACCTAGATTTCTTCCGGTGCTGTTGTTTTCCAAGGCCTCCCCAAAGGTGAAATCCTGCTTGAAATTGATCATCGAAAATGAGCTGTCGGCAATGCCGGGAATATCATACATAAACTGAACATAGGGTTCGACCTTCAGCCTCACATTTTCGCTGATCCTCCAGTCGTATCCCAGGACTAGATGGTGCGCATGGGAGAACGACAAATCTTTATTGGGATAATTTAAAGAGCCGTTCTCTTCGGTATTAATAAAATAGATTTTCAGATTTTCCAGCTGGCTGTGTTTGCCGTATCCGAAGCTGATGGCCTGGTTATGCGAAAACTCCCAGTTGAAACCTAATCGCGGATCAATGGTGTAGCTTTGGTTCAGGGCAAAATACTCCGACTGAACCCCGAGGTTTAGCCAGAATTTGTCGGTAAAGTTGTATTTTGACTGTGTGTAGAGCTGTAGGTGGTAACTGTGGCCACTCTCATTGACAAAATTTCTGTAGGTATCGGCCTCTTCATTGGTGGCTCCGCTTAAATCGAGGTTGTAAAAAAGGGTGTTGAAGTTTGCCCCGGTGCGGTTGGTATGCCGGGCGCTGAACTTATGGTTTACAAAGGAACTTAAGGTTAGCTTGCCTGTATTGTCCTTCAGGTCCATATCGTTCTGTAAAACAAGCTGGTCATCCAGTTTTTGCTGTTCCATGAGCTTGTAATTGCCTGAAGCAACTACACTGGTGTTGACATACGATTTAGTTCCCATGATGTATTTATGGTTGAATCCGATGGCTCCGAATTTCTCATTCCAGTCGTTGTTGTACCGGTCCATGTTATGTTCCCACTTGTCAGGATCAGTTTCTGCATTATCAAACATGCTGTCGATTCCCCCCATTCCCCACAGCGAAAATATTCCGGCATTGAGGGTCGGAAAATTCAGTTTGAAGGATAGATCCTGATAAATGGGGATTTGGGCTGAAGAGATGGCTCCGACCTTAGCCAGCATGCCAAAAGTGGAATAGCGGTAGTTAAAAAGGTACGATGCTTTTTTCCCTTTAGCAAAGGGACCTTCACTGGCAAAGTCGATGCCATGTATGCCCAGTTGAAACGTGCTTTCCCGTTTATCGCTGTTTCCCGTGCGAAGCTTGATGTCAAAAACCCCCGCCAGGGCATTCCCATATTCTGCGGGAAAAGCACCGGTAAGAAAATCGGAATTGGCGAGTACCTGGCTGCTGATGATGCTTACAAAACCCCCACCAACAACATTGCCCCCGGAGAAATGATTGGGGTTGGGTACCTCAACACCTTCTACACGCCACAAAACGCCTTTGGGGGAATTTCCCCTGATGATGATGGCATTGTCCTGCAGGTTCCCGGTTGCCACACCTGCAAAGGCAGAGGCCATCCGGGCCGGGTCGTCCAT
>CAYMXK010000378.1:0-4757 GCA_964393915.1 uncultured Prolixibacteraceae bacterium | reverse complement strand
AGGAAGCTTTTGGCAAGCCAGAATTGGTGCTGTGTTCCTTTGGAGATAAAATCCATGATCTCCTTTTCAGCAGCGTCGTGGTTGTTTTTTCTGTAGTGGATCTCTGCCACCAGGAATTTTGATTCCGCGCCTTGTTGAGAATTGGTTTCGGCGGCAACGGCAAGGAGTCCAGGAAGCGCCTGATCGAAATTCCCCAGCAGGTAATAGGATTTTGCACCGATATAGTTGGCCTCCCGCAGCAAAGTTTCGTTCGATTTTTCTTCTTCGCGCAGTTTGGTTGCATCATCTATGGCATTGCGGTATCTCTCAAGGATGAAATTGCTGCGCATTTTTCCGGCCAGTGCCCTCACTGTATTCCATTTGTTATTGGCAACGGTCAGCAGCCGGTCGAACATTTCCAGTGCCTCGTCGTAACGCTTCGCATTAAAGAGCAATTCTGCCGACCTGGCAATGGCCTGTTCGCTGAATACATTCAGTGGTTGCCGGGCTACATAGATGTAATTATCGAGCGACTGGGAATATTGTTTGTTGGCATAAAGGGATTCTGCCAGATAGAAATTTGCATTCAATACAAAACTGCCGTTGGGGAATTGCTGGAGATATCTTTGTAATTGGCTGGTTGCATTGGGATCACCGGCCATAAACTGTTTCTCTGCCGTTATGTAGGTGAGCGAATCCTGGGTGCTGACGGTTACCGCAGTTCCTGATCCCAGTCTTCCGGCATAGGCAAAATAGGCGTCTACATCATTCATTTCCACATAACAATTGCGGATTCCGATCAGCGCGGCCTGGCCTTCCTGGGTGCCGCCGTACCGTTCGGCCACTTCCTTATAATATCGCAGCGAACTCTGAAAATCTCCCGTATTGTAATTGACCAGTCCCATCTGAAGCAAAGCACGGGGATAGAAAGTGCTTTCCTTAAACCGGTCGATGATGGTTTGGTATTCGCGTTTGGCATCATTATACTGCGCATCTTCCTGGAAAGTTCGTCCCAGTTCAAAGTGGGCATCAGCCACATAAGCTGATTGCGGGAAAGATGCGATCAGGTTGCGCAGCTGACTGATCTTTGCAGGCTTGTTGCGCTGCAATCCGCTGGTGAATGCCAACTGATACAGGGCATAATCGGCATCATACAGACGGAGATTCAGTGCCTCCTGATAATTTCTGACCGCTTCGGAATATTCGCGTTGCTGGAAGAAGGAATCTCCCAGGCGGTTATAGGCGTCGGCCACCTTCTGGGTGCGCTGGTTCTGCATTGCATTAAGGTACTTGCGGAAAGAAGTCCCTGCCTGCCGGTAGTCTTCGAGTTTGAAAAAAGCATAACCCAGACTATAGTGGGCCTGATTAAATTCGGGGGAGGTGATGGCTCCTGCACTTGTCAGAAACTGATTGAACCCGCTTACAGCTGCCGAGTAATTGCCAGTGCGGTACAACGCTTCGGCGCGCCAGAAGCGGGCACTTGCTGCCAGATCGTTCGCGTGGATGTGCTGCAGGGATTTTTCAAAGCTCTGTATGGCGAGGTCATATGCTGAATTTCCAAACAACTCAAGGCCCCTGTAATAGGTAACCCTTTGGTAGGCCTGGTTGATGGCTGTATTACGTACCTGAATTTTTTCGATGGATTCGATGGCATCGCGGTAGTTTTTGGTGACCATAAACACCTCCACGAGGTACTGATAGGCAGCCGTATTTCGTTCGGAATTGGGATAAAGCGTGATATAGCGGTCAAAAGCCTTTATGGTTTCGTTGAATGGGGAATAGGAGAGTTCGTAAGTAAGTTTGGCATAATTGAAGAGTGCATCTTCGCGTATGCGGTCGTCAAATTCCATTTCGGATGCCGAGCCGAAGGCTATCCTGGCTTTTTCTTTCTGGTTGGTACGGATCAAAGCATCCGCCAGATGGTAAAATGCGTTTTGTGCCAGCTGGTCATTGCCGCGGGTGGCGCCTTCGAGAAATGGAACGGCCTTTTCGTACTGTTCGGTGGTGTAATAGCAGTATCCAAGAAGGTAGTTGTCCTCCCTGGATTTCGCCCCGGGAGTTTCGTGGTAATATTCCAGAAACTGAATCGCCTCTGCATATCTGCGGAGGTGGAAATAGGAATCTCCCACAATCTTGGCAAGTTCAGGCTTGTGTGCCTCTTCCACGTCGTTGATGATGGGAACTATGTAATTGACCACATCACTGTAGCGTTTTTGTTTGTAATAAATCTGACTGACATACATGGGAATTACCTTCGAGAAGTTGGGATCGTCCTGCAATTGGCGGAACCCTTCGAGGGCTGTTTCGTAGTTGTTTTTCAGGTAGTTGATGTGCGCCCAGTAGTAGGTTGCCGGTCTTGCCAGCAGGTGATTGAGGTCCTTGATCATGAAAAATTCATTCATGGCAAGGTCAAGCTCTTCTGTCATCATGTAGCTGTACCCGGTCATGTAGGAGACTTTGATCCGGTCGTTTTCCGACAGGCCCTGCCGGTCGACGTTAGCCAGTGAGCGAAGGGCCAGCTGGTGGCGGTTTTTCTCAAATTGAAATTCGCCGTAGTAATATTGGGCATAGTTACTGTATGGGCTGTCTGCATAATCGTTCAGGAAATTGGCGAGGAGCTTATCTCCGGTCACATGTTCGGAGCGAAGGGCCGACAGCGCGATGTAGTAATTGGCTTCGGAAGTGATCTCCGATTTTTCATCGGCCATCTCCTTCACTTTTTCAAATTGCCTGTAGGCGGCATTATATTTTGCTGTTCTGAATAATTCCTTGCCTATGGCAATCTCCCGCTGGATCTCAGTAAACCAGAAGGTTTCCTGTGCCCCCAGGTGGAACGCAACGAGGAAGATTCCTGCTGTAAGTAACAGAAGTTGCTTTGTCTTCATATTTTTCTGCCTGTTAATGTTTCGTATTTCAAAAAATTTTGATTTTCGCCTGCGCCGGTTAAAGCATGCCAAAACATGGCTTATTCCTTAAATTGTGACCTGATTCGGACCAATAAGCCGTCATCCGTGCAATTATTATGCCGCCACGGCAATAATTCACTAATGTAATGCTTTATGGATCGTCCATGGCCGTATTACAATCTTATTTCTCAACAAAAAACTGTTTATTACTTTCATTTAGTATAGTAGTATGTCAAAAAGTTTGATTTACTTTCGTCATAAAATTTGCAGTAGATGAAAGGCGACACGATTATCAGGCTCGAACAGGCTGAAATTTACCGGGAGGAAAGCCTGGTTCTTCACGATGTTAACCTCATAGTGGAGGAAGGTGAGTTTGTATATGTGATCGGCCGGGTTGGAACCGGAAAATCGAGCCTAATCAAGACCCTGAATGCAGAGATTCCTCTGATTACAGGAGAGGGGAGCGTTGCAGGCTATTCGCTTCACAATATCCGGTCGAAGGATATCCCGATGCTTCGACGAAAGCTGGGGGTTGTTTTTCAGGATTTCAGACTGCTGCCTGACCGGGATGTGCGTTCGAACCTGGAATTTGTGTTGGGGGCAACAGGCTGGAAGAAGGACAAAGCCATTACTGAACGTATAATAACAACCCTTAACCTGGTAGGCATGGAGCGGTCACTGAACAAAATGCCCCATCAGCTTTCGGGAGGCGAGCAGCAAAGGGTGGTCATTGCCCGTGCATTGCTCAATGATCCTTTGATAATACTGGCCGATGAACCTACCGGCAACCTCGATCCCGAGACTTCTGAACAGATACTAAGCCTGCTGATTGAACTTAACCGCGGAGGCAAGACGATTATCATGGCTTCGCACGACTATGCCCTTATCAGCAGGCACAAAGCCAGAACCCTGATATGCGAAAAATATTCACTGATAGATTCCACAAAAGGCAGCGGCCATATTGATTTTGATGAGTTGCTGGATGATGCAGGTAAGGTCTGAAGTACTTGCACCGGCTTCCTTAGCGTTCTGCCACCAGCTTGTCGGCCATGGCATCGGCTAATGCAATAAGCTGGTCCCGGGTGGAGATTTTGAGGGCACCCTTTTCTTCCACCGCTTCATACACCAGATCCCACTTTATGCTGTCGGCAAATGTCATCAGGTTGTTTACTCCTCCTCCATTCCAGGAGTAATTCCCAAAAATTCCGAGGAAGTGGTTTTTGATTCCCATATGGGCAATGGTGGAGATCAGTGTTTCCACAGCGGGGAAAAGGGCGTTGTTGTAAGCACAGCTTCCCACAATGAACCCCTTGTATTTGAAAATATCGTTAATTATGTAAGAGGAGTGAGTTTTTGAGGCATCGTATACCCTGATGTTTTTGATCCCCCTTTCGGCCAGCCTGCGTGCAACTGTCTCGGCCATTTTCTGCGTGTTGCCATACATTGAACCATATACGATGATCACGCCTTCATCCATGTCGTAGGAGCTCCATTTGTTGTAACGGCTTAGCACCCAGTCGAGATCAGTACGCCAGACCGGTCCGTGAGTGGCTGCTATCATTTTGATATCCAGATCGGCGAGTTTTTTGATGGCCCGCTGTGTATGAGCGCAGTATTTTCCCACGATGTTGGTAAAATAGCGCATCACTTCGACTTCATAAAAATCGAGGTTGATTTCGTCGTCGAAGATTCCGCCGTCGAGTGTTCCGTAGCTGCCGAAAGCATCTCCGGAGAAAAGAATTTTATTGGTGACTTCAAAGGCAACCATGGTTTCGGGCCAGTGCACCATCGGGATGGTCCGGAACTGAAGCTGAAGCTTGCCAAGGTTCAGTATATGATCGTCTTTTACTTCGAGGGTGTTGGTCGGCCTGA
>CAYMXK010000377.1:2482-4774 GCA_964393915.1 uncultured Prolixibacteraceae bacterium | reverse complement strand
ATTTGTAGAGCACCAAAAGCATTTGAGGTGCAGAGCACCGGCATTATGGTAGCACAGTGTCAACACCAACACCCCATTTAACGTTGATCAGCGGCAGCAGGTGGAAGGAATATAGCAGGCCTTGTATTTGTAATGTAGAAAAATTACTATTGTCACGATAGCATCAACAATGATTTTTTTTTGTGATCCTGCTTGATTTTCAGCATCAGGTGTTTAAATTCGCTGCACAATTCGAAACTATAATTACAGACAAATCGCAATACCGGTATAAAACCACCGGATAATCATTAAACCTCACATTATGAATACCACATCTGAACTATCGGCAGGAAAACCGAGACGTTACCTGTTAGGTTCCCTGCTATTACTGATGGCAGTAAACGCATTTGGCGGCGGATTCTACGCAATGGCAGGGGCAAAGGATGTTCCCGTCGAATGGCTGAAAGGCAGTCCGTTCCCTGACTATTTTATACCCGGGCTATTTCTATTTCTGGTTATCGGCGGCTCAGCCCTTCTCGCTGCTGTCGCAGTATTTGGAAGGCACGGCCTGGCACGCAGGGCCGCCTTGTTTTGCGGTGTAATCGTACTTCTCTGGTTACTCATCCAGATCATAATTATCGGTTATGTTTCCTGGATGCAGCCGGCAACTGCAGTAGCCGCCACATTAATACTTGTGTTGGCCCTGCCGCCAACCCGGGTATGAAATTTGAAAATCATTTTCATTGGATGACTGCGGTATAATTTCATTGCGTATGTTAGTATCCCAATCAGTCTTCGCAAAGGCTGCAGGGAGCCTGCCAGCATAAAGTAGGTTCTCCAGAGGAGATAGATTAACGACACAAGTCGATTATTGAAAAGAGTTGCGGGGATATTCATCTCGACCATATACGTGAAAAATTGAAGATTCAGACTATATCCCGGGAAATTCTTTGCCCATAGGGACAACAAGCAACTGAAAAACATATTGTCAGAAAATATGAACATAATAAGAGGCAGAAATAGAGTGAAAGATATTGTAGTTGACTAAAAAGATCATATTTTTGTATGGGATTTAAATTGCAGTCGGTATGTCATCAATAACAAATCCCCTCATTGAATTTTTATTTAACACACAAATTATGAAAGAAAAATTTCTACTTCAACCAAAAAATGGTTTTCTAATTGTTGCCATGCTTTTATTGCTGGCAGGCTTCAACCTTCAGGTTTTGGGGCAGACAGTAATCCTAAACACAGGAGAAAACAGTGAAAGCCCATGGGTGGTACCTCCAAATGTTTATGAAATAACGGTGAAAATCTGGGGCGCCGGTGGTGGCTCCGGAGGTCATGGAGCCACTACCGCAGCAGCTGGCGGAACAGGTGGAACGACTACATTCGCCGGGCCCGGTGCAAGTTTGAGTGCCGGTGGTGGTTTTGGTTCAGGTGGGGCAACAAATAATACCCCTACTCAAGGAGGTGTTGGAGGTACAGCATCAGGCGGTGATACAAATACAAATGGCTCTTCAGGTGTGGCTGGCAGTATTGCTGCAAATCAATCAATAGGAGGAACAGGAGGCAGCAGCCCAAACGGTGGTGCTTCGCAGAATGGGGCAGTAGCCGCAGATCAAAATACATCTTTCCCTGGTATAACGGGCAATTTTAGTGGAGGTGGAGCAGGAGGGAGTGCTCGCAGGGATAATACAGCTTCCAACCGAAGATCCACAGGCGGTGGTGGCGGTGGTGCTTATTCCTATAAGGTTATTAGCGTGCAACCTGGCAATGAATTTGCATTTGTGGTTGGTGCCGGCGGTATTGCTGGGACAGGAGATCAGGATGCAGCAGGTGGAGCGGGTGCTAACGGATTGATTGAAATTACCTATACCACAACCGATTGTGTTGAACCTGCTATTACAGACCAGCCCGATAACGCTATCATAATATACGGTGATCAGGTGCAGTTTACAGTTACCGCCACAGGCGATGGCTTAACTTACCAGTGGCAGGAGGATTCAGGAAGTGGTTTCTCAGATGTGACAGATGGTGGCATCTATTCAGGTTCCCAAACCAATACACTAAATATATCACAACCTACTGCTGCCATGAGCGGCTACCAATACAAAGTGGTTGTTTCGGGAGATTGTGGAGATCCTTTAGAAAGCGAAAGTGTTGAACTAACAGTGCAAACTAAAGAACTCACCGTTTCCGGTGCAACTGCCGATGATAAAACATACGATGGAAACACCGATGCTACCATTTCAGGTGCTTCGCTGGTTGGAATAGTTGGCTCAGACGATGTTGAACTGGATGCTTTGGTGG
>CAYMXK010000377.1:0-2382 GCA_964393915.1 uncultured Prolixibacteraceae bacterium | reverse complement strand
CTGCACTGACGCTCAAAGGCGCTGACAAAGACAACTACTCCCTCACCCAGCCAACAGGGCTGATGGCGGACATCAATGCTAAAGAACTCACCGTTTCGGGTGCAGTTGCCAATGATAAAACATACGATGGAAACACCCATGCGACCATTTCAGGCGCTTCGCTGGTTGGAATAGTTGGCTCAGACGATGTTGAACTGGATGCTTTGGTGGGTACTTTTGCCCAGGCAACTGTTGGAACGGACATCGAAGTTACTGCTGCACTGACGCTCAAAGGCGCTGACAAAGACAACTACTCCCTCACCCAGCCAACCGGCCTGATGGCGGACATCACTGCACGTGACCTGACCCTGACCAACTTTGTTGCTGACAACAAAACTTACGACGGAAATACCAATGTTACAGGCGACGGATTCGATGATGACCGCGTTGTAGGTGACGTCCTAACCTTCAGTTACGATGTTGCTTTTGAAGACGAATACGTCGGAACAGACAAAGTTGTAAACTTCACCAACATTGTTATTTCAGGTGGTATAGACAAGGACAACTATTCGCTGGTGACAACTTCTGGTACTGCTACTGCGGATATATTACCTGTGCAGGTTGCGACATCCGTTACCGTGTCCCCGACAGTTGTTCAATACAGCGATGAAGTAAGACTTACAGCCCGAATAGTTGGTGGAGCCGCCCTTGTTCAGGATGGGCCACAGGCAGCAGCATCCGTAAGATTCACGATTGGCGGACAGATAATGAACACCATTCCGGTGGACCTGATTAAAGAGGATGATGATCTGGTTGCTGTCCTTGATACTGTTTTAGTCGAAACCACTGTGCCAGGCTCAATGGCTCCGCAGGCTGGGAAAACGGTTACAGCAATATTCCTGAGCCCAGATGAAAATTTTGCTTTATCGCATAATCCGGCATCGACAACGCTTGAAGTCACGCCGGAAGATGCCCGCATCATTTACACAGGTGATATGATTAAGGCTGCAGAAAGCACCAATGCAACATCGGTTACTTTCGACCTGATTGCCAATATCTACGACATCTCTGCCGGCCGTTTCAGCTCAGATCCCGCAAGCGACCCGTTTCCCGGTGATATTCGCAATGCGAGGGTGCAGTTCGTAAACAGCGATAACGAAAACAACATCAGCCTGAACACTTCATGGCACAATGTAACAGATCTGGTCGTTGCAGGCGACACCCGTATCGGCACAATCATGGTTCCCGGCGGATTAACCATTGAGGGTCTCAGCAACAGTAACCCAAGCAGGCAGATCCGGATTGGAATCATCGTGGATAACGGCTATTATATCCGCAATTCGGAAGAAGATGATGTAGTCATCACTGCTTATCTGCCCAACGGAGATTTCATCACCGGTGGTGGTTATCTTGTTACCACAGCTTCTGCCGGTCGAAAAGCTTCGGACGACAATAAAAAAGTGAACTTTGGGTTTAACGTGAAATTCAACAAGACCGGAAAAAACCTCCAGGGAAGTATGAATATCATCTTCAGAAGAACCGAAGCAGATGGCAGGGTACACAACCTCCAGATCAAGGCCAATGCCATGCAGTCGTTAGGGGTGAATACTACTAATCCACAGTCCATGACAGCAGAGTACGTATCCAAAGTGTCCATTAAAGACCTGAACAGTTCCAATTCGAACGGCGATCCGGACCTGGGAGGCAATAAGATGCTCTACGTAAAAATGGTTGATAATGGCGATCCGGGTACGAATGACATGATCTCTTTTGTTCTCGTGAATGGCAATGACAATCCGAACGTTCTCAGTAACATTATCTGGTCGAGCAACTGGACAGGAGACTTGACAGAAATGATGAACCTTGATGGAGGCAACCTTGTTGTACACTCCGGATTCAGCATTGGCGAAGCCTCATCGGAAACAACCTCTAAAAAAGCAGCTGAGATTTCATTGATGACAGATGGAATGTCCGATCCGGTATTCAAAGCCTATCCTAATCCGTTTAGTGACATGGTATACTTTGACCTTGTCAGGACTTCAGATGCCAATGTGCGTCTTGAAATATTTGACATCCGTGGAGCAAAACTGACGACAGTGTTTGATAGCCGTATTGAAGCTGGTATTTCTTACCGGTTTGAATATAAGCCTGACAACGTAGTTCCCGGAATGCTGATTTACCGGTTGATGATCGATAACGAAGTGATAAACGGCAAAATCCTTTACCAGAAACAAAGGTAATTACAACCAGCAGCTATTGGCATATGCCTTTTGTATAAAAGCCCTCTTCCGCTTCTGTGGAAGAGGGCTTTTTCTGTCCCTGATTACTCTATTAAATTATAAATCGCAAAGGACTCTTTCATAGGTACAATAAACTCTTCACCATGTTGAACCCTGCTTTATA
>CAYMXK010000376.1:0-4868 GCA_964393915.1 uncultured Prolixibacteraceae bacterium | reverse complement strand
TTGTCGAACAGGTATTTGATCTTTTCTCCGAATTCGAAAGGAAGTGTGTATCCGGTGGTATCGGGGATGTTGACCACCGTGGCGCCGGCTTTAATAACCGCTTCGACTACTCTGGCAAGATATTCATTTTCAGTACGACCGGCATCTTCGGCATAAAATTCCACATCTTCCACATACTTTTTGGCATATTTTACCGCCTCCACTGCCCGTTCGATAATCGCTTCGGGATTGGAGTTCAATTTGTAGTGGATATGAAAATAGGAGGTGCCAATTCCGGTGTGGATCCTGCCTCTCTTAGCGAATTTCAGCGCTTCGGCAGCTACGTCGATGTCTTTCTGCACGGCACGGGTGAGGGCACATACAGTAGGCCAGGTCACCGCTTTTGAAATTTCCACTACCGATTCAAAATCACCGGGACTTGAAATGGGAAAACCAGCTTCAATTATGTCAACCCCAAGTTCTTCAAGAGCTTTTGCCACCTCAATTTTTTCAATGGTGTTCAACTGGCAGCCGGGAACCTGTTCGCCGTCGCGGAGGGTCGTGTCGAAAATGTACAATTTGTTGCTCATAATATTGATTTTTGAATATTTTATTCCATCAAAAAAGCCATCCCCTTTTTCTGAGAATGGCTCTTTAAAACCTTATTGTCTTTTTTTTACAACATACCATTCTCAGTTCTTCATCCAGAGGATTAGAATAATAATAATACCAAGAATAGAAATATTGTTTATTGACTTCATAACTAAATTACATTTTGATGCAAATATGATAATTAATTTCCTAAATGAAAGTAAAAACCTGACAAAATTTAAAAATTTTAATATAAAACACACAATTGGTAAAGAACTTAACTGATTTATATAACAATTATAAGCTACTAAAAGTTGAGACCGGGAATTTTATATTTCGGTGCTCTGCACCTTTAATGACAATTTGATACCATTTCTACAAATATTTGGGTGCGCTGCACCATTCTCAAACGCTGGTGATGCCCCATTCTCAAACGTGGGGATGCCGCATTCTCAGACGCCTGGTGATGCCCCATTCTTAAATACTGGTACTGCACCATTCTAATACGGTGGTGATGACCATTCTCCAACGCCTGGTGATGCGGCAGGTCCCAAAATCAACTCGCATTCTTATTTCAGCCTCAGCAAAACCGGACCTGCCAAGCCTGATTCGACCGGCCCTAAATGTAAAGCCCTAAGTGGGAAGGAGAAATGAGGAGCCAATGTGTTTGCCACCCTGATTTCAATTTCATTAATGCCATTTATTACAAATGGTGAAATATCATATTTAAAGGGTTTGGCAACTCTTGTGCCGGCTGATTTTCCGTTTATGAATACCTCTGCCGCCACATGAACAGCTCCTAAATCCAATATGATCTCTTTTTTAATTTCTTCTTCATTAAAATGAATGTTCTGTTTATAAACACCGATGCCTGAGTAGGTGGGCAGGGCAAAATCCTGCCACAGGCCTTCCCTTATTTTTCCACCCCCAAGTTTCAGTCTTACAGGATGTTCAAAGGCTGCGCCGGCATATCCGCCCGGTTTCATGTTCATCCGAACGGCTACGGTGGAAACATTGACCGGGGGATTTTTTAATTTCACCAATCCGTTATTTACTGCCATTTCAACTCCATTTACCCAAACCCTGGCTTCATTTTCCGGAAGAGTTATTTCCATCAATCCGGGAGGAGCTTCAAACCGGTACCATCCAGTGTGGTTATCAGATTCTGGTTTTACATCGTAAATAATGTCAGGCATTTCATCAAAAACGTCAAGATATGGCGTGTTCAGAGTAACAGACAAGGGGCGGGGAGGAGTTGTTGATGATCCGGTATTTTTTAAAAAATCAGGACCCCAGGGTTCATCCGCAGCTTTTCCTTTGACATCGGCCTGCTGCCAGTCTGAATCGTCAAATTCAACAAACTGCCAGTTTTTCAATTCTTCTGTATTCCCCTTCCACGAAGAGTCTGTTTCTGTTTTGAAAGTACTCCCATCATCAAAAATTGCTTTCGCCGCTAAAATAAATCCCTGGTATTCATCGGGATATTCAACATGCATTTCCTTTAAAAACTGGCCCCAGACGGCTATTACATTGTCTCCCTTTTTCAGGAAGGGCTTTATGTTGACATTTTTCGGGTATTTCCAGGTAGCCCAGGGGCCAATATCCTCTTCCACTTTCTGGCCGTTGATAAAAAGCCTGAATCCTGAAACACCAGTAACCACCACCTGGGCGGTTTCGGGTAGCTTATCCAGTTTAAAGGTATTGCGAAAGTATGCTCCTTCGCCAATGCCAGACCAGATCCAGGATGCATCGCTTAAATCGGGTCTTCCGGGATCCCCTCCACCCTCCAAAGCGGCAATGGCAGGAGCTTCCTTTTGCACATAAAGCATCCCGTCTTTTCCATCGGGCACATCAATTATAATGTGGTTGTATCCCATTTTTAACGGGAGATTGCCAATAGCACCTGCGAATTGCTCTTCCTTTCCATTCACCCATAGCCGGGGCATCCCGTTCCTCAACTTCACGGCAAGTCCGGCCCGTTGCTGCCTGGGTGAATAGATGCGTGTAAAGAGAAGCTTCCTTCCCTCCTTAAGCTGAATGAAATTTTTGTTGTAATGACCGTCGGGATATCCCGAGTGACCACCCCAGGGTGCGGGTTTGCCTAATCCTGTTTTTTGTGAAAATGAAACCTCTCTCCATTGGTAAGGCGTTCCATTGTGCTGGAAAATGTCTCCGGTTCTTATATTATTTTGCTCTTTCAGTATTACAGGAAGTATCTCTGAACCAACAGGAATATCTTCAAGCGCCAGCCAGTAAGGCCCCTGGTCGAACGTGACATCCTTCCAGTCGCCATCATTCAATCCGGGCAGGTGCCATCCTAGTTCGATTCCATTCTCCCGCTGCTCTTCTTTATATTTAAAACGGCGCACCTCAGGGCCCAGCTTTTCATCGGATGGAGGCCATTCAAAATCGCCCCACAGGTTATCACGGGTAGGGAAAACGGAAAAGTCCCATAGTTTCGAAATCTCTTTGTTGATCCATCTTTTAGCAGTTCTTTCATCTTTTTTCAGGAGCTGCTTGTGGGGATTCAGCACGATAAAATGAGCAACATTTCCTTCAAGCAACAGTTCGGTGTGTGTATATCCGTTCTTTCTTTCAAAATATTCAAGCTCTTTTATATCGCCTGAAAAAGGATCCCATAACTCCGGCACGCCATCAGCCCTGAACCGGACTTTTATCTGAACAGGGTTATTTTCGGAGTTTTGAAGGAGATACAGATTGAGATCACCCATTTTGCGGTGCGAAAAAAACACATTTCCCCCGGTTGCAATAAAATCACGGTCGATATGAGCTGAAATAAACGATGGTATTAATGCGGGTGTGTCTGGCAGAAATGCCGCAAACCCTTTGAGGGAAGCGTTTGTAAGTACTTTCTGATTATTTAAAACAGGAAGGGTTCCGAGTATTTTCTGCAACAGGCTTGCCACCTGTGGGTCCTGCCTGCCATTTTCCACCGAATTTACGGGTAACTGACCGTAAAAGATGACCACGCCTCCGTTCTGAACAAGTTCCAAAGCTTTCTCCAGCACAGACAGACGGATGGTTTTCAGTGGACCAAAAACCAGAGCCTGGTATTCATTGCCACGGATTTTTAACCGGTTCCCCTCAATAGTCCCTTCATAAATTGACTGGTCATCAATGATGTCGTTGTCTATTCCATCGTTGTAAATGATGCGGGATAGCCTCATGTATTCATTGTAGTCAATTTCATTCCTTTCTGAATCGGCCAGCAGGCTGACAACCGGATAGTGAACAGCTGCATCGGCAACTGATTTTCCCTGCGATATCAGATAACTTGCCCTGGCTACCCAATCAGATATTTCGTGGTAATATTCCCAGTAAGGCTGATTCCAGTGGGGATCAGGAGCTGCATGTTCCCATGTGCTGGCATTGAGTGAATAGTACAGCCCATGTTCGTCATACAAATTTGCGCCAAAAGCGTATGAAGCTGATAGCCAGCTTAAAGTTTGATCGGTTGACCTGCCCCACCCGGAAGAGTGAAACCCTTCATTCCAGACTCTGGGGCGGTTATACAACCTGGCCATGGAGGCAGCAATTTTTGTATCATAGTAGTTTCTGTCTTTCAGTGCAAGCTGACCCCAGTCATCAAATCCGGGAGCCGAAAACCATCTTTGTGTGCGAAAGTAATCGATATAACCCTGGCTATGACCATATATAGTATTTCGCCCCCAGTTGTCATGGCTTGTCAGCATATTTTTATCAGCAGTCCAGTCATACACCTTTTTCCAATAGGTTTTTTCAACCACTGTCAGGTAAGCATCAAAATAATCTATTCTGTATTTGGGTGTCTTATCTCCCACATCAAAATGGAGAGCTGGTATTGCCCGTGCAATATTGTATCCAAACATTGTCTGAAAGGTTTGGGCAAGCTCATCTGTATAAATGTTGCGTGGAGTAGGAGGGTGTTCATCCTGGAATACCCCGGCAAGAGTTTTACCCATCGCCCCCTCACCAACCACATCTTCAATTCTTTGATACAATTGCTGAAGGAAAACATCAGCCGAGGCATCATTCAGATAAAAAGAGCGGTAAGGTACTGCCACGGAAACGGCAACTTTCCATTCTCCCGCTGAAGGAGGATTCCATGTGAGCGTGTTATTCCGGACAAATTCTTTAATATCGACACTTTTATCATCGCGGGCCGTATCTTTTACCACCGGAAAAGCACGGGCATCCAAAAGCTCTCCTTCTGCCAATTCAAGCTGAACTTTCTCGTTGGATTTGGCTGTTGCTGTATAAAACTCCACGCGGGATGTACCTGTATTGCCAACCTGGGC
>CAYMXK010000375.1:0-4876 GCA_964393915.1 uncultured Prolixibacteraceae bacterium | reverse complement strand
TGCCATTCACTCCCGGTTGCTTTCAGGTGCAAATCTTTCATACAGGCATTGGCATTTACAGGTCCATAGCATTCATTCAAGGCAATAACATCTTAAAAGCAGACCGGACATCAAAGAAAAGGTAATATGCGGTGATTTACAGCAACCTTTGCAGCAGATTTATCGTCTGATTATAAAACTGTACATGAAACGACCATGAATAATCTGAATTCATACATTAGTAACATTGTAATTTTCATGGGAGTTACATCGAAATACGCCAGCATTCTATCGAACGCAGAAAAACAGACACTGGTAATGAGATAAATACCTTTAAAAACTATCAATAATAAGGAGATGAAAAACACCGCTGTAATAATTATGATCGGAATTTTAATCACTTTGGGATCATGCGACAAAAACAAGGATTCTGACTTGTTAACAGATTGTGACAAGAAAGTCCGCATCAGCAGCCAGGAATTCCTAAATGCTCCCGCCGACCCGCTTTCAATTGTCAGTGTTGAATTAACCGGTGACTGCCTGAAGATCCATTTCGCGTCCAGCGGATGTGACGGCAGCAATTGGGAAGTGAAACTGATTGACTCCGGAGCCGTCATGTATTCCGATCCTCCACAAAGAAATATCAGGTTGTCCCTGAAAAACCCGGAAATGTGCGATGCTTATATCGGAAAGTCCTTTACCTTCGACATCAGAGAATTACAGGTACCAGGCAATAAGGTGTTGCTCAAATTAACCAATTCAGGCACGCAAATCCTGTATGAATATTGAAAATTACGGATTCATTAAGTATAATTCATATCTACACATTTTTAATTTTCCTGTCAGGGATTGCCTCTCTTAAAAAAGATTTATACTTTTAAGGTCGAAATCGATCATGCTTAATGATAAACCTCAAAGTCCAAGCCCCACTCAGTCTAAACACGATTACATTGATTACAAGATGAACAAGATTACGCTGCGAAATGAAGATGAGATTAATGCGTTGACCCATAAAATTATTGGCTGTGCCATGCAGGTACATTCAACCTTGGGAAACGGGTTTCAGGAGGTCATATATCAACGGGCGTTGGCTATTGAGTTTACTTATCAAGGGTTGGAATTTAAACGTGAAATGGAAATGGATTTATCATACAGGAACCTGCACATAGGAACTCGTCGGGTCGATTTCTTTGTGGAAGATAAAGTAATGTTAGAAATCAAAGCCGTCGAAAAATTGGAAGATGTGCATAAAGCCCAGGCAATCAATTATTGCGAAGCATACAAAATATCCGATGGATTATTGATTAATTTTGGCTCTAAGAGTCTCGATTTCAAACGTGTGTACAATAAAAATCTTGTTCATCCAAAAATCAGGTAAATCCTGTTAAGGACAATATTTCAAACGTGTGTACAATCTTGTCCATCCCAAAATCAGGTAAATCCTGTTAAGGACAGAGATTCCACGGACGTCGATATGGTATTGTTTTCAATTACATAGACGGTATCTGCAATGCTGGCCAGGGGCGCACGATGTGTTACGAGGGCAATGGCCATCTGATTCTTTAGTGTTTGAAGAAGCCCGGCAACAAATGATTCTGTCCGGTGGTCCATGGCAGCGGTAGCTTCATCGAGTAGCAACAGTTTTGGCTTCTTGTATAAAGCCCGTGCGAGTGCAATAAGTTGTCGCTGTCCGCCCGACAGGTTGCTGCTGCTTTCATTGACCATGGTGGCGTATCCCTGCTGCAATTCCATGATAAACGAATGGAAACCAAGCTCCTTGCAAAAAGAAATAACTTTCTGGGGGTCGGGAGATTGCTCCAATGCAATGTTTTCCAGTATGGTGGCATTGAAAAGACCCACATGCTGTGGCACCAGCGAAATATATTCCCTCCATACTTTTGTGTTGATGACGTTCCAGTCATTCTCATTTACCATAACCATTCCCTCTTCGATTTCATGAAACCTAAGCAGTATATCGAACAAAGTACTCTTCCCACAGCCCACCTCGCCAAAAAACGCCACAATTTCCCCCTTTTTGATGTCAAAATCAATTTTATTAAAAAGCAATCTTCTGCCCGGGAACCGGAAACTCAGATTTTTTACTGATATCCGGAATCCGGGACCAATGTCTTCTGGATAGTTTTTTATATCCGTTTCCAGGGAATATTCCGGTTTGGTCGAGGCAAACCCGAACATTCTGTCAAAAGCAACACGGGCTTCGTGGAACTGAATATTGGCCATGGCCATCCCAACTACTGATGTCCCCATGGTTCCGGCAATGGTTATTATAGCCATCATCTGTCCCAGTAACAAATGCCCATGCAATACCTGCCAGGTTACCCATGATATTATCAGCGTCAGCCACAACGAACTGCACAGGGTAATCCAAAAACTCAGTGATGCCGAGATTAACCCAAGTTTAAACGCGGAATGCATGTAGACTGAATACACGAAGTTGACAATTCCGGAGAAAAGGTTCTCACTGTTAAACGACTTTATGGTTCGGATACCCTGCAACGTATCGATATATTTGCTTTCGGTGGCAGCGTAGGTTTGCATAACCTCCTGCTGCGACTTAATTATCCGTTTGTTGTAAATCAGGGAAATCACCCCGAATACGGGAATGGCAAACAGGCTGATCAGACCCGCAGATATGGACATGAAGAAAATGTAGACAAGAGAAGTGATTACGACCAGCAGGTCGATGGTAACCTGGCTGCTCAGGTTAACCACTATTCGCTGAATGCGTTGTGTATCATTCAGCCGGGCTGTCATATCGCCGGTGGAGGTACTGTCGAAAAAGGGCTTGGGCAGGTACAACAGTTTTCCAAAGAATCCTGAAATAAGCCGGATATTCATATCCTTTCCCTGCCGGACCAGCAATGCTGTCCTGATATACACCGTGATCGCCCTGGCCATTAGTACCAGACAGAAAATTATCAGTCCGGGTACCAGGTTGCCCATATTCTTGTCAGGAATAAACTGGTCAATAAGCTTTTGAGTAAAAATGGCTGTTGCCAGGCCCAACACCGAGATGAGGATGCCAAGGAAAGCGGCAATACCAAGGACAGGTATGTCAGGTTTGATCAGCTCCAAAAACCAATCGAACTTTTTTGACCTTTCCATCTCGCGGGACTTGAAATTCCTGCCTGGCATTAACTTAAGCAGTGCCTTGCTTTTCCATATGACTTCAACCTCAGGCTCCGTCATGAAGATAACTCCCTGTGCCGGATCGCCGATAATGAATTTTTCATTGGTGTACCCGTAGCATACCACAAAATGTTCCCATCCTTCAGCAGTAACCGTATGAAGAATTACCGGAGCATCCAGCTTTTTCAGGATTTCAGTTGTAGCTTCGTAACCTCCTGCATCAAAACCCTGGTTAAGGGCTGACTGGTAAAGGCCCAGCAGACTGGTGCCGTTCAGGGTGGTTCCACTGATGGACTGTAACTTGTCCTGGGTTGTACTACCCCCGTAGAAACGGATCACCGATTCCAGACAAGCCAGTCCGCAATAAAACCGGCTGTGTTGCCTGACAAACGTTTTGCTAATTTTTCGAAGGGCTTTGGATTTTATCATTTTTTGGTTTGAGATGTTCAGTGGTGACGGATCGTTTGTTGTAATCCCCACGTTTAATGTTTTCGGCCGATGCCAGTATGCCTGCCATCAGTACGCCGGCAATAAAAAAAATGCGAGCCATGAAGGATAGTTTTAGTTGGTATTGATAAATGAAGTGTCCTCATTAACTTTCAGGATTTCATAAATAACATCCAGAATTGCCTCAGGCCTTGTCTCTCCCTGAAATTGGCCGTATAGTTGCTGGTCGGGGCCATAAATATAAACTGAAGGGAGCACTGCCTTTCCGAAAACATTCCGGAATTGATTGTTTCTGTCGGTCAGGAATTCGATATTGTCGATTTCCAGCAGGTTATGCTCAGCAATAAAGTGAGCCACCCGCTGCACCGAATCGTCGGGTGTGATCATAACCACCTGTACCTGAGAGAAAGCAGAGGCCTGTGATGCCATTTCACGCGCTTCGTATCGGCAATATTCACAACCGGGATGAAAATATTTGATCACCATTGGTTTTGTGTAATCAAAATCAGTAAGGCTGACCATGTCTCCATTTAGTGAAGCGAATCTGGCGTCGGGTAAGGTTTGTATTCTGGAAAAGGCTTCGCGCCGGGCAGTATAGCCCTTTATTACCCGGAACACCATCAGAAGGGCAAAAGCTGCCAATACGGCCGGGATGATAACTTTTAACCATTTTCGCATACTGCTCAGGTAAGGTTTATGGAAATAAACATGACCGTGATCACCCAGAGGATCAACCCGCTGCCGTACGACAGTCCCACCAGCCGAAATGTTTTTCCATAACCTATGGGGATTTCAGGCTGTTCTTCGCTGAGCAGATCCTTGAGTAACCAGGCCAACACTATAAAATACCCCAGTTCAAACAGGTTGAGCAGGCTAAGCGGATAAATAAATATGGCATCTATTTTGGCCCGGGCTGTAAGTTCCAAAACCGATAGGGGTTGAAACTGAAGGTCGTGCAGGGTTGAAACCTCTTTAAAAAAGAGGAGCATAACCAGTTTAGCCAATCCCGAAAGCACAAATGCGAAATCGGCCCATAAGGCTATTTTAAATATCCTGCCGAAACCTGTGGCAATGTCGGCGAAAAACAAACCGGTGTAAAGAAATACCGAAGTGTAGAACACACGGAGTAATACGACTACAGGTATGGAAAGATAACCAACCCATTGCCATTTTTTCGACAGGGCAACCATATCACTGACCCGTTCAAAGGCAAGCTGTCCGCCAAACGTTTGCTGGAGCAGCGTGTCGGTAAAGAAAAGGTATTGTACAGCAAAGGTCAGTAATATTCCCAATGCTGATA
>CAYMXK010000374.1:0-4876 GCA_964393915.1 uncultured Prolixibacteraceae bacterium | reverse complement strand
ATTTCTTCGTTAATCATATCTTAATATATTTTGTAATAATCATTATTTCAGAAGGTGATTGCAGGTGGTTAGAATGAATAATAAAAAACCATTCAGTATCAAATTCTCTAGCGCCGGCAGCAATTACCTGTAGCTTAATTTGGTTTATTCCCGGGGTTTTTAACACACTGGCCATCTGTTGTTCCGTCTTTTTACGTAATGCCTCTGGTATAAATAGTTCCATGAAATTCTGACCTGTCACATCTCCGTATTTTTTGCCGAAAAACGTTTCTGCCGCTGAATTGAATTCCAGAATTTTCCAGTCGGCAGATAGTTTTATAATTATCTCAGAAGATGAATTAATAAGTATCCTGTTCTCCTGATCAAATTTGTGCAATTTTTCTTCCACCAGTTTAAGATCAGTTATGTCGATAAATGTGATAACTAATCCTTCGATCCGGTCGTCGAAGGTGCGGTAAGGCATAATGCGGATAGAAAACCATCTGCCGCCTTTTGTTGGTATTTGCCTTTCAATGAATATAAGCGTCCTCAAAACCTCGCGTGCATCATCAGGTAGTTCGGGGTAAATAAGCAGGGAAACCTGGTCTGTAAATGGTCGACCAATGTCGCTTTTTATGAGTTTGAATATTTTAGTTGCCTGGTTGGTGAAGCGACGGATATTCAACTCTTTGTCGAGAAATAAAGTAGCAATATCGGTGCTGTTAAGGAGGTTCTTCATATCGTTGTTTACCCGCGAATAATCTTCCACCTTCGCCATTAACTCTGCATTTACCGTCTGAAGTTCTTCATTGAGGCTTTGCATTTCTTCCTTTGAGGTGGTGAGTTCTTCGTTGGTTGATTGGAGTTCTTCGTTGGTTGACTGCAACTCTTCATTGGTGGTTTTCAGTTCTTCCTGTGAGGTTTGCATCTCTTCCGCAATGCTTTGCATCTCTTCACGGGCATTCTGCAACTCTTGCTCAAGTTCGTCTTCCCTCTTGCTTGTTACTGTCTTTTTCCCTTTTCTTACCGGTGGAGGGGTCTCAGCAGATTGCTGAACTTCTGTAAAAATTATCATCAGCTTGCCAAATAAAGGTTCAGGCTTCTGTATAAAATTAATATTAATATTGAGCACTAAAGTGCCTCCATTTGTACCGATTTTGACATTGTGTAATACCACCGATTCCTGTTTGGTTAAAGCCCTTCGGAAGGCAATGGCAAAATCGTTTTGAAAGCCTGGCCGCAGCATGGCAAATATATTCAGGTTTGCCTTTCCTACGGCTGGCTCCAGGTATTTTCCCGTCCGCCCGCTGGTGTACAATATGTCGCCGTTTTCATTTACCAAAACTCCGGTAGGTGAAAATTGTTGCAGCAGGAGCTGATCAGCAAGTGTTTGAATGTTCATAATTATTTTGTCAGAATCCGGATTTTCAATAAGTACAGATTTGGGTCGGGTAAATGAAGATGGGAAATCGAATAGCTGTGGATCAATGATGGTCGCGGAGCGTTTGAAAATTTTAAGGCTGTTATCAACCGTTGAGAAAAGATGGCTTTGCACCCCCAGAGTTTCAGATGTTCCAAGCATCAGTATCCCTTCATGGTTTAGGCTATAATAAAACAAGCCAAGCAATTTCCTTTGTAATTCGGGATCCATGTAAATGAGCAGGTTCCGGCACGAAAGTAAATCGATATTGGTAAAAGGGGGATGCATTATAATGTTGTGCTGGGCAAACACGACCATTTCCCTGATTTCGGTATTGATACGGTACCCTTCATCTGTTTTGGTAAAGAAACGGCTCAACCTTTCAGCCGACACATCGGTGGTGATATTATCCGGGAAAAGACCCTTCCGGGCTATATCGATAGCGCTGGAATCAATATCGGAAGCAAAAATTTGTATTGTTATTCCTGATGTCGGATTGATTTTTTCCAATGCTTCCTTGAATACAATAGCCAGGGAGTAGGCCTCCTCTCCTGTAGAACAACCGGGCACCCAAAGCCTGAGATTAGAATTGGGTTTAATCTTATCAATCAGGGCTGGTGCTACCTTTTCTTTCAATTTTTCCCAAACAAGGGGATCGCGAAAGAAATTGGTAACTCCAATCAATAACTCTTTGAACAGAATATGCACTTCCTTTGGATTTTCCTGTAAAAAGTGAACGTAGGTAAATATTTCATCAATCTTATGAATTCCCATTCTTCTATTGATGCGCCGAAAGATAGTATTCTTTTTATAAAGTGAAAAGTCATTGCCTGTATGTGTTCTGAGCAGGATAATAATTTTTTCGAGCGCACTTTTATCTTTAATATCTGCATTGATTTTTGATTTAATCAATGGAATATGTTTTAGTATGGAAATGAGTTCCAAAGGCAATTTTTCAGGTGGGGCCACCATATCCACCAGTACGGTGTCGATGGCATTCTTTGGCATACTGTCAAAACGGGCCGTATCGGGCTCCTGCACCATTACAATTCCGTTATTTTCTTTAATGGCACGTATTCCTATGCTGCCGTCGGAGCCCATTCCCGAGAGTATAATACCGACAGCAAACTCTTTCTGATCATCGGCCAGTGAACGAAGAAAAAAATCGATAGGCAGCCGGAGTCCACGTACTTCAACAGGCTCAAACAGGTAGAGCACCCCTTTGAGAATGGACATGGTCTTGTTGGGAGGAATCACATAGACACAGTCAGGTTTCACTTTCATTTGGTCTTCGACCTGAAAAACCTGCATGCTGGAAGCCCGTTGCAATAATTCAGGAAGCATTCCTTTTTGTGTAGGATCCAAATGCTGAATAACAATAAAAGCTATTCCACTTCTAACAGGCACATTTTTCAGAAACAGCTCCAATGCTTCCAGCCCTCCGGCTGAAGCACCGATGCCAACAATTGGTATTCTACCACCGGATTTTAAATCGGCAATGTCTCCTTTTGGTGTAACTTCCTGTATGATCTTTTTTGTTTTCAATTATCTATATAATTTATAATGCCAGCCTTTCAGCATCAAAAATATACAATTAATATATAAAGAATTTCTTTTTATAGAATAATTGTTTATATCCTGTTTTTATCCGTCTAAATGTAGTCATCAATGATTAAGCATGAGTTATATAATTTTATTAAAAGGTTACATTATTCCTACTATTACAAATAATAATACATATGTGAATCTTGTAACTTTTAGGGTGAATTATGTAACTTTTTTATCTGAAGGTGGCTTACTTTTAGATAATTAAAATATACCAAAAATGAAAAGTTTAAAAGTGAGTTTACTTGTGATTTTAAGTGCAGCTTTCCTTTTTACGGGATGTGCCACATGGAATAAAACACAGAAAGGGGCGGCAGTCGGAACTGCTGCCGGAGGTGCAGCCGGTGCAGTAATCGGCAGAGCATCTGGAAATACGGCCCTGGGAGCAATTATAGGGGCGGCAGTTGGCGGCGCTGGCGGCGCGATAATTGGCAAGCAGATGGACAAACAGGCTGAGGAAATTGCAAAAACCGTACCTGATGCAAAGGTAGAACGCGTGGGTGAAGGTATTGTGGTAGAATTCAGCAGCAGCGTTTTATTTGGTTTCGATCAATCGAACCTTTCAGATGAAGCTAGAACAAACCTGGACAAACTGGTTGTTGTATTGAATAGCTATCCTGAAACCGATATCGAGATTCAGGGACATACCGACAGCAGAGGCAGTGAAGTGTATAACCAGAACCTCTCGGAACAACGCGCGCGTACAGTTTCGGCATACTTAACGGGGAAGGGAATTGCCTATAACCGTTTGACAATAAAAGGCTTTGGCGAGTTATTGCCTAAATATGAAAATGAAACTGCAGACGGGCGCTCTCAAAACCGCAGGGTTGAATTCATGATCACTGCAAATGAAAAAATGAAGGCCGCAGCGGAAAAAGAAGCAGCGGGTTGATATCTTCATGCTTTATCAAACTTTTAATGATGAAGCGGGCATGAGTAGATCTTCTACACAACGAAAATTCATGCGAGCGCTTTACTCTTATACTTTTAAAAACAAACAAATAAATAAGATGAAAACAAGACTATTTTCTTTAATATTATTATTTACCTTATCCGGATCACTGTTATTTGCTCAGGGATTCGGTGAATCAAAAGTTTCCTTTGCTGTTTTGGGTGGCGTTAATTTGCAAAATCTAAACGGGAAGGATATGACCGGAGATAAACTTGAGAATGATCTCCAGATTGGGTACCATGCCGGAGTCAATCTTCAGCTTCCTGTTGCCCCTGAATTTTATTTTCAGCCGGGGTTGATGTTTAATACGAAAGGAGCTAAAAGCCCAGGTGGTTTGTTAACACCGACCTACAAGCTTTCGTACATTGAGCTGCCGCTTAATTTTGTCTATAAAGCAACTGTTGGAAGCGGATATTTTATGCTTGGATTCGGTCCGTATGTAGCTTATGGAATTGGGGGCAAAGCCATTTATGAAGGCGGTTCTGCTAAGGTTGAGTCGGATATTGAATTTAAAAAAGAGATAGATTCTAATGATCCGTTGGCCACAGTATATATTAAGCCATTTGATGCCGGTGCCAATCTATTTTTCGGCTATGAACTGCTGTCCGGACTATTTATGCAATTGAACACCCAACTGGGGTTGCTCGATATTAATCCTAAGGACAACCGTTTACCCGAAAATGAATCTACGTTAAAGAATACAGGTTACGGCATTTCCCTTGGATACCGGTTTTAGTTAATTCCATATATTCCAATTTCAAAAAAAAAGGCCATCGTTATTTCAACGATGGTCTTTTTCTTGAACCTGTTTTGCTATCTTCAGGCTTTTTAACCGGCTACAGTTTTGCCGATTCGTGCTTACCCATTTTGTCGGCGTAGTCAGAAACTTCGGTTTTTACCTTCTCAAATTTCTCGGTGAT
>CAYMXK010000373.1:0-4883 GCA_964393915.1 uncultured Prolixibacteraceae bacterium | reverse complement strand
GACAGTCTTGTGGGAGGCAATTCTTGAAAGTGATTATAACCGATGGGCAAAAAATGCCGCAGAAGAAGGAATTGAATTGTTGGGCTATGCCCTTTTCTTTATTGCGGGAGTGGAAATTTTACTGTCAGTTATCCGCAAAAGACGCGAAGCTAACCAGGCATGAAAGTAGCAGGGTTCACTTTTATAAGAAATGCCCTGAAATTTGATTTTCCGGTTGCTGAGGCCATTGCTTCAGTTTTGCCCCTGTGTGACGCTTTCTTTGTGGCGGTGGGTGACTCCGATGACAATACCCTCGACTTTATCAGGAGATTAGCTCCCGGCAAACTGCAGGTTTTAGAAACTACCTGGGATGCCAGCCTTAACAAAGGGGGTGAGGTGTATGCCAATGAAACCAATAAGGCTTTTGATGCCATTCCTGGTGAGTATGACTGGTGTTTCTATATTCAGGGCGATGAGGTCATACATGAAAAGGATTTGCCTGTCATACTTGGAGCCATGCAAAAGAACCTGCACAGGTTGGAGGTGGAGGGGTTGTTGTTCAGTTACAGACATTTTTTCGGTACCTATGATTATGTGGCAGCTTCGCGCAAATGGTACCGGAATGAAGTCAGGGTAATACGCAACGATAAGTCAATCAGGTCATACCGCGATGCACAGGGTTTCAGGAAAGGTAATAAAAAATTAAAGGTTGTGTCCATGGAAGCGGAGGTCTTCCATTATGGCTGGGTGCGCCATCCCAAATATATGCAGAACAAAATAGATGCAGTTATGAAATACTATGGTGGCATATCAGAGGAAGCTGCCATCAGGAAAGCCGGGGAAATGGAATTTAACTACAGCCGGAAATACGATGCGCTGGTTAAATTCTCAGGAACGCATCCGGCGGTTATGCAACCGCGTATTGAGCGTTTGAACTGGACCGTTGAAGTGGACCTGGCCAGGGTAAACCTGAAATTTCGCTACCGCATATTGTTCTGGTGGGAGAAGCTCACAGGAATTCGCCTGTTTGAGTTTCGTAATTACAAAATAATCGAACATTAAATCCATTTGCGGACTTCCTCCAGCTGTTCCTGCTTTCCCAAATCCATCCATAATTCTGATTTATCCTCAAATCCCAATATTCTGTTTTGGGCTGCCAGGCTCAGCCAGGCATCAATGACAGAGAATTTACCCCTTTGTTGAATCAGTGTTAATATTTCAGGACTGATAACCTGTATCCCGCTAAAGGCAAACGGTTTTTGTGGGCTGTCACAGAGCCTGCCTGCATGCTTTACTTCGCCTGTAGCCTTGTTCATCCATCCGCAGAGCAGCATTCGATTGTCGAAAAGCAGGTAGCGCTGGGTTTGCCGGTCTCTTACCACCAGGGTAGCCAGGGCATTGTTTTCCGAATGAAATTGCATCACCGTATTTAGTTCCAGATGGGAAATCACATCCACATTATGGGCAATAATGGGCTCTCCGGTCCTGAAAAGCGGCGCCGCCCTGAGCAGTCCTCCGCCGGTGTCGAGTAATTCACCGCTTTCGTCGGAAATACAGATGGTAATTCCGAAGTTGTCATTCTTTTCAAGAAAATCCCTGATCATGTCCGGAAAATGGTGAACATTGACCACGATCAGTGAACAACCTGCGGCAATCAGTTTTTCGATGTTCCATTGCAGCAGGGGTTTGCCTGCAACCGGGACAAGGGCTTTGGGCATGGTATCGGTGAGCGGCTTTAACCGCGTGCCTAGTCCCGCTGAAAAAATGATGGCCTGCATCAGGGTCTGAGTCGGTCTACACTCCTGATCAACGCCTCGTCTTTGCCAATATTTCTGATGGCCAGGTAGTCGAGAATGGCAGCCACCACCGGAAAAGCCACCGGTATTCTGAAGCTGGCAGTTGCTCCCTCAAAACCTGCATAGGCAAAGTAAAAGAATAGCCCGAACAGCCCGAACAGCAGAATGATGGTAAACCCCAGCACGCGCATTTGCCGGATCCTCTTTTTATAGCCGAATATTACATACACATGCAGAAGCAATATCAGGGAGAGGAATATTATAAGCGGCAAACCGCTAAATACTTCTTCGGAACCTTTGAAAATGCCCTCAATACTGAACTGGTAAATCTCACTTCCGACTGAAATATCGGCTAGGGGATACAGGAACAGCATGCCTAGAAGCAGCGCTGCAATTAATAAATATACGGTTTGAATTCTTTGAAGCATAGCATTTTTTTTTGCAAAAATAATAAAATGGCCGGCACAATTAAAGCTCAGGCAGAATTTGGCATTAATTCAGGGAGACCTGTTCTATTTCATTGGACTGCAAATACCAAAGATACCCTCTAACTCCAGTTATTCCGGACTCTTTTAAAGTTTGACAATATCTCCTTACCTGTTCGCAATGACTGGCTTTCTTCAGCGCACCAGATTTGAAATCCACGATCACAGCCTCTCCGCCGCGGATCATTATCCTATCGGGTCGGTAGGTGTGATCCGGCGTGAGCAGCAGCTTTTCATTCATGACCATCCAGGAACCGTCGAACCATTCTGCGGCTCCGGGGTGCTGTATCATTTCCAGCGTTTTTTGTGTGATGAATTCGACTTCTGCCGGCTGGACGTTACTGCTTAGCGCGGCCTTCTTCAAAGCCTGCCCCATATCTGCAGCCACTTTAATATCCGAAAGTATGGCATGGATTACCTTGCCCATGTTTTTACGGGTCATGCCCTCATCGAGCACCTGGACAAAATCATCGCTGTCGGTGCGCAAACGCAACCGTGAATCAAAAGGCGCAAAATGCCATTTTGTATTTTTTTGCCCCATATCGGGAGCAGCGTCCAGCCTTAATTCCGGTAAGATTCCTGTTTCAAACGATTGGTCCTCATTTCCGGATATGGTATTGATTTGTGACGATGCCGCCATTTCCCTTATTGTCTGGTCAAAGTAGCACCCAATCGTGTTGTTGTTGTTTTTTTGAGGTGTATTGATCATCAGTACAGAGCGGGCCCGTGTAAATGCCACATAAGCCAGGTTGATGTTGTCTACCAGCACGTTGAAGTACTCATGGTAATAGTCACCGGCAAATATTGTTTTGCTGAGAGCCGAGCCGAACGCAACAGGCACAAGGGGAGCATCGCTGAAAGGGGCCACATCGGGGATGCACCAGATGATGTTGCTCCGGTCGGTGAGCCTCCAGTCGAAAAATGGCACCAAAACTGCTTTAAATTCCAGCCCTTTCGATTTGTGAATGGTAAGAAGGCGGACGGCATCCACCTGGTCGTTCACATGGACCGATTCAGACTGTCCCTTTTCCTCCCACCATAGCAGGAAATTCGACAGGTCATTGGTCATGTTTTTCCTCATTTCGGCCGCCTTATCGATCAGGGCCTGGAGGAAGGGAATGGCCGGTACAAGCCCGAACAGTCCGAATTCCGCACATATCTTAATTATGATCTCATCTGTGCTGCTTGTAAGGATTTGCGGTTCTATCAACCTGATTTTGGGCGCAATGGTCTCTTCAAATGCGGTATCGAAATTTTCTTGAGTGTACCAGGCGTCCCCTGTATGTGGAAAACAGCCGGGACCATTCCCGACGGTGGTCACTGCAACGGAAAAAAGATGGGCATGCAATTGCAAAAGCGTGGCCCTGATCAGCCGGTCTTCCTTATTTTTGAGGTGCCGGATTATGCTGATGGTGAAATTAACGGCAGGAGAGGAGCGCAGAAAGAGAGATTCGTTGGAAAGTACCTTCAGGTTATATTTTGAATTCTCAGGCAGTTGTGCAATTCCCAGAAAATATTTGACAACTTCTTCTCCGTGGAAATTGGTGCGGACCAGAATAGCGATATCGCTTGCCGGAAAGCCCTTGTCCTGAAGCATTTTGATCTGTGTCTCCAGCTGAATCAGAGAGTTTTCCCTGAATCCGTTGTTGTCGTCGCCAATGAATTCGATTCTTACATAGCCTTCTCCTTTATTATCCTTAGCCGGTTTTTGTTCTACATCGGCATAAATGGCATCAATTACCGGATTATAGAAATCAATTACAGGAGCCATGTTTTCGTTGGCAGTCATCTGTTTCACAAAAAGCTTAAAAAATGAGTTGTTGAAACTGACTACCCGTTCATCGCTGCGGTAGTTGCTGTCGAGGGTGACTGAGTCAATGCCGAACCCGGGAAAATCGTCAAAAACCTGTTTGGCCAGGATGTTCCAGTTGCTGTTCCTCCATCTGTAGATGCTCTGCTTTACATCCCCAACTGCGAGGTTGGAAGCTCCCATGCCCAGCGCATTGCTGATCAGCGGCCTGAAATTGCCCCACTGCATGGCCGAGGTATCCTGAAATTCATCGAGCATAAAATGATGGTAGGTGTTGCCGGTCTTTTCATATATAAAAGGGGTATCGTTGCCATCGATGACAGATTTTAGGAGGATGTTGGAATTGGCCAGTGGTAAAACGCTCTTTTCGCGGTTTAGCATAGTAACCTGGTTGTTCAGATCGAGGAGTACCGCCATTGTGTACCATTCGTTTTTGATGGCTTTGGCAGTAAGGTAAGAAGTTAAATTGTCATTGAAAAAGGAAATCAGTTTGTTGAGCAGGGGAATCAGGTGGCTGTTCACCAGTGCGATCAGCGAGGAGCGGCCGGGGTGGTTTTTTGCCACCCATTTATCTTCCGATTCTGCAGCAGCCATCGCTGTTTTAGAAATTTCGGACGGAAAGGTGCCGCGTGCAATTTTTTCCAGATAACTGCCTATTCCTCTCGATTTGCCGGAGAAATCATCTGAGGTATATCCAATGGCCGTATATTTTTTTACAATCTCCTTTGCCTGCCTGGCTATTGAAGATTCGAAAACTGCAATATTCCTGTTCAGCATGTCAAGATAACTTTTAATGCTATCCGGGTTGTTGAA
>CAYMXK010000372.1:0-4938 GCA_964393915.1 uncultured Prolixibacteraceae bacterium | reverse complement strand
TCACAGGTCATTTCACTGAGGTATTTCATCGTAAGGAGGTATTGGGCCCAGTTTTGAAACACAGCACCATTCCCGCCATAAGTGATCAATTCATGAGGATGCTGGGCGACTGCCGGATCGAGGTTGTTCTGAATCATCAGCATAATGGAGGCAGCTTGTGCCGAATAAGCAGGGTATTCTCCGATTGGCCTGGCTTTCATCTCATATGCCGGTCTGAACCGATACATATATATTCTTCCATAACGGTTTAATTCTTCAAGAAACTCCGGGGCCAACCCGGAATGTTGCTCCTCCGGAAAATATCTCAGGGCATTTTTCAGCGCCAGCTTTTTCCCTTCCTGCGTAAGTATATCCTTTCTTCGGGGAGCATGGTTTACCAGGTGATCGAATTTTGCTTTTGCAGTCAGATGCAGAGGAATACCCTCTCTGATGGCTGCCTGGAATGAAGCTGAATCCATAAGCTGATTTTTATGGCTTATTAAACTGAATTAGTCGGCAAATTAGGTTGTTTTACCGAATTTAGTGCTGACTTTTGACATTCAATCCCGAAATTTACCAAATTAATTTTTAACCATTATGAAGAACTATTTTTTTATTTTATCCCTTTTGTTAGGCGGATATTTATTAACCGGCTGTGGTTACAATACGATTGTGGAGATGGATGAGGCTGTAACTTCACAGTGGTCTCAGGTTGAAAACGTATATCAGCGAAGGGCTGACCTTATTCCAAATCTAGTGGCAACAGTTAAAGGTTATGCCGAACATGAACAGGAAACCTTCACCAGGGTAATAGAAGCCCGTTCGCAAGCCAGTTCCGTTAAGGTGGACCCATCAAATCTTACCGCCGAAAGTTTGCAGCAATTCCAGCAGGCACAGGAAGGGGTTTCTTCCGCACTGGGTCGATTGCTTGTGGTGGTTGAGCGGTATCCTGACCTGAAGGCCAATCAGAATTTTCTTGATTTGCAGGCTCAGCTCGAAGGAACTGAAAACCGTATTACGGTTGAACGCATGAAATTCAATGAAACCACGCAGAAGTACAATGCCTATATCCGGAAGTTTCCTGCCCTGATAACCGCCAGGATATTCAGTTTTAAAACACGGACCTATTTCGAAGCTCAACCCGGTGCCCAAACCGCACCACAGGTACAGTTTTGAGATTTTAACATTTTTCAATAACCTTTATTATGGGTGATTTCTGGAATAGTTTCACAGGCCAGCATAAGGCAATGGTGAGGAGAGCCATCGAAGTGGCCGAAATGGATACTTCCGGCGAAATCAGGGTGCATATTGAGAACAGGTGCCCTGAAGAGCTGATGGACAGGGCTGCCTTTATTTTTGGTAAGTTGGGCATGCATAAGACCGGACTTCGCAACGGAGTGTTGTTCTATCTGGCCGTTAAGGACAAAAAGTTTGTGATTTTAGGGGATGCCGGAATAAATGCCGTGGTTCCATCAGGGTTTTGGGACAATATCAGTGAGTTATTGCTTCACCATTTCCGTGAGGATAAGATAGCCGAAGGATTGGCCGAAGGAATCAGGATGGCCGGTGTGCAACTTAAAAGTCATTTTCCGCGGCAGAAGGATGACATAAACGAGTTGACAGATGATATTTCGTTTGGAGATGATGTAGATATTAAATGATGAATAGATTAAGATACATTTTACTGCTGATCTGGGTTGTTCCATGGGTTGTTTTGGCACAAATACCTGAAAGACCTAATCCTCCAAGGCTTGTTAACGATTTTGCAGGAGTCTTGAATGGGGGGGAGCAGCAACTGCTTGAGGAAACTTTGGTGCAGTTCGACCGTGAAACCAGCACCCAGGTGGTTGTGGTAACCGTTTCTTCGCTGCAGGGATATGACAAGGCAGACTTTGCCTACCGGATTGGCGAGTCGTGGGGTGTTGGACAGAAGGACAGGAACAATGGGATAATTGTGCTTATAAAGCCTAAAATAGAGAATGAACCCGGTCAGGTATATATTGCGGTTGGCTATGGACTTGAAGCAGTAATTCCCGATGCGGTGGCCAACAGGCAGATTGTCAACAATGAGATGATTCCCCGGTTCAGGGAAAACGATTATTTCGGTGGGATAAAAAATGGCGTAAAAGTTATAGCAGACCTTACCCGAGGAGAATTCACAGCAGAGCAATATTCTCAGTCTTCAGGAAGTGGCAAGGGGGCAGGAGGATTTATTATCGTATTGCTGGTCATGTTGCTGGTCATTTTCCCTCTGATGAAAAAGAGCCGGAAGGTACATTCGGGTGGTACCCGTGCGTTGCCATTCTGGTTGCTCCTGGGGATGATGAGTTCGGGCAAAAAGCATGGCGGACACTGGAATGATTTTTCCTCAGGAAGGGGTTCTTTTGGTGGCGGCAGCTTTGGCAAAGGTGGATTTGGCGGCTTTGGCGGCGGAAGTTTTGGTGGGGGAGGCGCCGGCGGAAGCTGGTAAAAAAAAAGTCGCCACGCGACGTTGAGCCATGCGACGACTTTTTTTCCCATGCAGGGAATATGTTTGCAATCAGAATTTAAAGCTTAATCCTGCTCCGAACAGTTGTTTCCATTGTACTCTGCGGCCTTTATTCCCGTCATCATCGATTGGAATAAGTATGTCATGGTCGTAGATCATACTATTCTTCTATCAGATTTATCTTTTCGTCCACAAGTATTCGTCCGCAATATTCACAAACGATAATTTTTTTCCTGCTGGCGATATCGAGCTGGCGCTGAGGTGGAATCTTGTTAAAACATCCACCGCAGGCGTCACGCTGGATAGTAACTACTGCCAATCCGTTCCTTGCATTCTTCCTGATCCGTTTGAATGCGGTAAGAAGTCTGGGTTCTATAAAGGACTCGATCTTTTCAGATTTGATGCGAAGTTTTTCCTCTTCAATCTTGGTCTCTTCGGTAATTTCTTCCAATTCCTTGTTTTTTCTTACCAAATCATCCATGCGTTCGGTGAGTTCCTGCTTCGATGTTGCAATCGAATCTTTCTTAAGGGTCATTTCTGCGGTGAATTCCTTGATCCTTTTTTCAGCAAGCTGAATTTCGAGGGTCTGGTATTCAATTTCCTTGGCCAGTGAATCGAACTCACGGTTGTTTCTGACATTGTTTTGCTGTTCGGTGTATTTTGTAATCAATGTCTGAGACTCTTTGATGGCAATTTTTTTATTGGCTATCGCAGTCTCCAGGCCTCTGATCTCATCGTCAAGATTGTGCAGCCTGGTTTTCAAACCAGCAATGTCATCTTCGAGGTCCTGAACTTCAAGGGGCAATTCTCCCCGCAGGACTTTTATTTTATCAATCGCAGATACTACACTTTGCAATTCATGTAGTGCGCGCAATTTTTCCTCAATCGAAATGTCTTTTTCTTCTGTTCTCGAAAACTGAGTATTCATATTGTATTAAGAATAAGATTTTACTAAATACCGCTATCACAAATGGTAATGTACCGGGTTGGTTTTTACCTCCGATAAATGGACTGCAAATGTAGAGAATTTTTTTGTAAGTAATTCAATTAATAGTTCTTTAGTAAATTGTTCGCTTTCATAATGTCCAACATCGGCAATAACAATTTTGTTTTCGGCATCGAAAAACTGATGGTACTTGATATCGCCGGTGATGAATATATCTGCTTTTGTTCCCAGTGCTTCTTTAAGGAGCGAAGAGCCTGACCCGCCGCAGAGGGCAACATTTTCAATTTTCTTTCCCATAAGTGGAGAATGCCTTACAACCGGTACATTGAAAATACCCTTTAAGCTATCAATAAACGCTTTATCATCAACAGGTTGTGGCAGTTGGCCAACCACTCCCATTCCAGCCTTGTCGAAGCGGTTCTCCAGAGGGTAGATGTCATAAGCCACCTCCTCGTAAGGGTGGGCTGTTATTAAAGCGTTAATTATCTTTCTTTCCAGCCAATAAGGGAAAATAGTTTCGATCCTGATCTCCGGTTCGGTATGAAAAACACCCTTTTTCCCGGCGTACGGATGGGTCTCCTCATTGCCTCTGAAGGTGCCGGTTCCCTCCGAGTTGTAGCTGCATTGGTCGTAATTGCCTATATGGCCGGCTCCGGCTTCAAATATTGCATTTCTGACCATATCGAGCCCGGCAACCGGTACAAATGTGACCAGCTTACGCAGAACCGACTTTGCTGGCTGAAGAATACGCTGGTTAATAAGACCAATTTTCCGGGCTATCATTGTATTGACCCCTCCTGTAACGCTATCGAGGTTGGTATGGGCTGCGTAAATCGCAATATTGTGTCTGACGGCCTTCAGAATAACACGCTCCGCGCTGTTAGTACCGGTCAGTTTTTTCAATCCGCCGAAAATAACCGGGTGGTGGGCAATAATTAATCCTGCCCCAAGGGCAATCGCTTCGTCTACCACCGCTTCAGTTACATCAAGGGTGATTAACGCTGCATTTACTGTATCTTCATAACTTCCTGTCTGAAGACCGGAATTGTCATAACTTTCCTGAAGGGCGAGCGGGGCAAAGGATTCGAGGTATTGTGTTATTTCCCCTATAGTCAGCGTATCATTCATTATTGTTCCTCTTCGTTGCTTTCTTCACCAAGTTCATTCCTGATGGCAATAAGTTGTTCCTTGATGTCGAGGAGCTTTTTTACTGCCTCAAAGGTATTGGCCGTTCCTTCTTTGTTTTTTTGCAGCAACTGTTGCGCGCCTTTGATGGTCATTCCCTTTTCCTTCACCAGGTGATAGATCAGCCTGAAATGTTCCAGATCCTTTGGGGTAAATAGTCTGTTCCCCTTTTTGTTTTTGGTTGGCTTAAGAGAGGTGAATTCTTTATCCCAGAAACGAATAAGGGATGTGTTAACATTGAACATCACAGCCAATTCGCCAATGGTGTAAAATACTTTTTCTATTTTGGGTTCCTTGTAAGGCATGGGTGTATATTTAATTCTTCAAATATGAATTAACT
>CAYMXK010000371.1:0-4951 GCA_964393915.1 uncultured Prolixibacteraceae bacterium | reverse complement strand
ACCTACGATGCCATTAAAATCAGAAACCATATATTACAGATTTTTGAAAAAATTATTTCTTTAAAGGAAGAAGAGAAGGAGTCTTTCTTAAACCTTGCAATTGTTGGTGCAGGAGCCACTGGTGTTGAACTGGCGGGTGCTTTTGCCGAAATAAAAAAG
Source organism: uncultured Prolixibacteraceae bacterium (assembly GCA_964393915.1). Classification (GTDB taxonomy): domain Bacteria; phylum Bacteroidota; class Bacteroidia; order Bacteroidales; family Prolixibacteraceae; genus UBA1413. The sequence goes on along the minus strand of CAYMXK010000371.1, from coordinate 4,792 downwards.
AATGTATTGCCAAAAGATTATCCGAAGATTGATTTTACAAAATTTCAGATCTATTTAGTGGAGGGAAGCAAAAACACCTTGAATAACATGAGCGACAATGCTAAAACTGCCTCTCGAAAATATTTACAGAAAATGGGGGTGCAACTGCTTACCGAAAAATTTGTAACAGAATATGACGGGAACACGCTTATCCTGAATAATGGTGATAAAATAAATACTAAAACGGTTATCTGGGCTGCCGGGGTAACAGGCAATTGTATCGTGGGTTTGCCGTCTGACTGTTTTGCCCTTTTAAGCCGGATAAAAGTAAACCGGATAAATAAGGTAGTGGGAAGTGAAAATATTTTTGCCATTGGCGACATTGCCTACATGGAAACGCCCAAATACGCCAAAGGGCACCCACAGGTTGCCAATGTGGCCATCAATCAGGCAACGAATTTAGCAAATAACTTTAAACGGATAATGCGGGGGAATGTACCGGTAGATTATGAATACAGGGATTTAGGGTCAATGGCGACAATTGGACAAAACAAAGCCGTTGTTGATTTTCCGTTTTTGAAGCTCAAAGGTTATTTTGCCTGGTTTATATGGATGTTTTTGCATCTTATGCTTATTTTAAGTGTTCGCAATAAATTAATCATTTTCATAAACTGGGCATGGGCATATATTACAAAAGATTCATCGCTCAGACTAATTTTAACAGAGGATAAGAATCCCTGTGCATTGACAACCATTAAACATTCCGAAATCAAAAAAGAAACAAAATGAAAGTAGCAGTGTGGGACACTTATTTGACAAAAAAGGACGGTAGTGTAATGCACTTTGACATTATCGCTCCTGAGGAAGTAAAAGACACATCCATCATTTATGGTTATGGCAGAGAATATCTGAAAACCAAGGGTCAGGAAGGACAGACTCTAACCTCAAAAGAATGTAAGTTTTGCCACATAGAAACAGTTAAGCCCGATTGGGTAAAAACCATAAGTCAGCAAGGATATTTTATTTATGAAATGGAAAACTGTACTTAAATGAAATCTTCCCGGGCTGATCCATTTGATTTTTCATTTTGCAGGAATTTATTTATTATCCTGGCCAGTTCCTCCCGCTTAATGGGTTTGGTGATATACCCATCACACCCTGCTTCAATGGCCATTTCCTTTTTTCCGGGCAGTGCATAAGCACTCTGTGCTATTATCGGGATCGTTTTATTGAACTTTCTTATTTCGGACGTTGCCTGAAGTCCATCCATTCCAGGCATTTTTAGATCCATTAAGACCAATGATATCTCCGGATTCAGCTTCAGCGCATTAATCGCATCGGCTCCGTTGCTTACATGAACCGGTCTGAGGTTCATGCGGGACAGCAAAAAAAGGAGGTATTTGCAACTATTTTCGTCGTCTTCAACGACCAGTATGGTTTTTTTTGTCTGAACCGGTTCTTGTGCATTTTTCAATTCAGTTCCGGATGTATTGTCTGCCTTTATCGGATCATAAGGTAATGTGAAATGGAACACACTGCCTTTTCCCACCTCCGATTCAACAAAGATCTGTCCACCAAGTGCTTCAATATGAGCCTTGCAAATAGACAACCCAAGGCCAGATCCCTCATGAGAACGTGAAAGTCCTATTTCTGCCTGTACAAAACGGTCAAAGATATACGGTATCCTGTCTGCAGATATGCCCCGACCTGTATCCTGGACATAAAAATGAAGGTAATCTCCTTCAATGTAATTTCCAAAAACGATGGAACCCGAATCGGTAAATTTAATGGCGTTCCTAATCAGATTATTCAGAATGCTGATCAATTTATATTTGTCCATTTGAATAATCGCCGACTCTCCGGTCAGTTGCATCTCTATTTCAAATACAAGATTCTTTTGATCTGTTTGTGGTTTGAAAAAGACATGCTGGTAATTCATGAGGTCTTCACAGTTGAAATCGGACATAACAGTCATTGCCTCACCCGACTCAATTTTAGAGATTTCAATAATATCATTGATGGTGTTCATCAGGCGATTGCCACTTATATTGACAATATCAATATATTCAGACATCTGATCCTCAGACAACCCAGGTTCCTTTAACAATTGCATGAATCCGAGTATTCCGTTCATTGGTGTTCGGATCTCATGACTCATGTTGGCAAGAAAGGCTGATTTCAGACGATCACTTTCCTCAGCTTTCTCTTTTGCCTGCAATAACTCTTTGTCATGCATTTTTCTATCAGTAATATCTTCGATATAGCCCTCCAGAAACAATAAATTGCCGGTTTCATCATATACCCCGACCCCTCGTTCCAGAACCCATCTTATTTGATGGGTTGCGGTTTTGATTTCATACTCCATCTGAAAGAAAGATTTATCATTGATAACTCTTTCCCATTCCTGGTTAATTGCTGAAAGATATTGCTTGCCGATTATATCATTAAAAGTCAGATGCTTATTCAGAATAAAGTCTGAAGAAGGATACCCTGTGATATTTTTAACGCTGTCGGAGAGATAAAGCATCGTCGAATCTGCGTCGTAGAGACACCGATAAACAAAACCAGGCAGATTACTTACCAGCGATGCAAGCTGCCGTTCGTGTTCCTTCACCTTGTCCTCGGCCTCTTTTCTTGCAGTTATATCCAGTGCAGTAAATGTAACCCCTTTTGACTGGTCGGCTGCATAAATTAGTGTAGAGGAAAGTAAAACATCGATTATTGTTCCATCTTTTTTTTGCCACTTTGTTTCGATGGTGCCGCTGCCGTAAAGGTAAATCTGTCTGTGTTTTTCGATGCCGACCCGTTCATGTTCGTCCGCCGAAGGATAGAGTATTGTGCTATTCTGTCCATTCAATTCATTAGCTTCATAGCCGACCATTTCACACAGGAAGGGGTTCATCTCGGTTATAATTCTTCTCTTTACAATTCCGATCCCTGTTGGTGCTACCCGGAAAATGCTTCGCATTTTTTCTTCACTCTCCTTCAATTTGATTTCATTCAGCTTGTGATCTGCAATCTCCCATAAAACATCAGCTAAAAAACCAAGCATCTCCTTGTCATCTTCCGTATATTCAGATAGCCTGTTTCCAACGCCCAAGATGGCTACAGCCTTGTTGTTCCGAATTACAGGAGCTATTATTTCACGTTTCAGTCTTTTTTCTTCTTTTGGCGCTTCTGCATTTCCGTTGGGGCTTTTAGCATAATCTAAAACTATGGGCTGTCGTGAGTGTAAAACTTCGGTAATACTGCCGGATACCACTTTTTTCCCGTGCAGATACTCCAGTTCATCAACATTGAAATCGATCAGAGTTTGGGTAGACCACGATTTCAGTTGGAAGGTATCCTGATCTGGCATTAGAAAATAAAAGAATCCTACCGGACTTTGAAAAAGAGTGCCAATTTCATCCAGAATTTTCGTCAGGGTTTCTGCCATGTTATGGCTTATTGAATATTCAAATATTTTCAACCTGAGGTCAGTCATCCGTCGTCGCATTCTTTCCTTGGTCTGATCACTGAAAACCATTATCGCCCCGCTCAGATTACCCTGGCTGTCCATAATGGGTGAGCAACTGTCCTCAACAGGAGTTTCACGGCCATCGGCAGATAAGAGAACAACATTCTTATATAATCCTCCTTCAGTTCGGGTTTGCAGCACTTTATATATCGGACATTCAACTTCTTCTCTGGTCGTTTCATGGACAATTCGGAAAACCTCTCCGACTTTCCTTTTGGCAGCATCCTTTTCTTTCCAGCCAGTCAGGCGTTCGGCTACCGGATTCACATAGTTTACAAAACCGTCCTTATCCGTGGTAATGACGCCGTCTCCGATACTGTAAAGGATGGTCCTGTATTCCTCCTGGGTCTGAAAAAGCTCAGAGCGTTTCTGCAATACCTCCTTATAGAAATTTTTTTGTCTGCGGTTGTAGAACAGGGAAACTGCTCCAACAAAGAGCAGGATAATCAGAATCACCGTACTGAAAACCCAAAATGCCTGGAGGTTCAGATCCGCATACAACTCTTCGGTATCAATCTTTGATATAATATACCAGGAAGTGCCAGGTACTTTTTTAATATCAGAAAACACGGATACTCCCCGATAATCAATGCCCTCAAAAAGACCTTCATGGCCAAGTACAGCATTTACTTCAGTTACATTCTGCCTGTCAAGTGGTATCGAAAGGGATAATTCCGAATTATCAATGTGCCGAAGAGTGGTCAGAAAGGTTACCTCGTCGTGCAATTTCTTTACGAGATATGACTCGCCTGAATAACTCGTAGATTGCCATTCATTTGTTATCGGATAAAGAAAATCATCAGGATCAATTCGAAAGACAACCGCAATATTAAGATTACGTATGCTGTCCGGCACCGGAGCAATGATTTCAAAATGGATTTTTTCGTGTAAGGGACAAAAATAAAAATCAATAACCGTTATGTTTCCCGTACGAAACCCTTCATTATAAAAAGCCAGCGAAGCAGGATCTATTGAATTAAAGGCCGTATCCAGGCTAAAAAGAATCTCTCCCATGTTATTAATGAGAAAAATATTTTCGTACCGTCCTTCAGTAACAATCTGATTTAATGCTGTACGGAATAACTGTTCTTCCTGAGCATTGCCCTCTGCTAATTTCTTGATATAAATGGGATAAGGAGAAACCGAAGAAAAAAAAGTGGCCTCTGACAACCGTTCTTTTAACCAACCACTTAACTGCTTCGATTTAGCATGTCCTATCGCCTGCAGTTCGCTATGCATCTTTATTTGAGTCTGATGTTTTCCGTTCTGGTAATAATAGTAAGCACCAATTAACAG
>CAYMXK010000370.1:0-4968 GCA_964393915.1 uncultured Prolixibacteraceae bacterium | reverse complement strand
AACACAGCGAAAACCTGATTATCGCCGGAACCAGAAACTGGAGCCAACGTGTAGATGAACCGGCCGACCATCCGCTGCCCGACCAGAATACTGCTTATTCGCTGCATTTTTATGCCGGCACCCATGGGGAAGAGCTGCGTAAAACAGGAGATTATGCACTTTCAAAAGGCATAGCATTGTTCATTACTGAGTGGGGCACCTCCAATGCCGACGGCGGCCGTGATATGAAAATCCATCCTGAAAAGAGTGAAGAATGGATCAAATGGGCGCTGGAAAGAAACATCAGTATGGCCAACTGGTCCCTGGCCGACCAGAATGAATCGTCGGCAGCTCTGAAACGAGGCGCATCAGCAGCCGGAGGCTGGAATCCCGAAACTGACCTATCCCCGTCGGGTATCTACGTGAGAAATAAAATCATGGAGATCAATGCCCGGAAATACGAAACAAACTTTACGGCACTTTCCCTCCCTGGTGTAGAGGATAATCTTTCTATCAGGATTTATCCTGAAAACCCTTTTTACTGGGAATACAAAGGGAACCCTGTTGTGCTGATTGGTGGTTCCAGGGAGGATAACCTGTTTAACCATCCGGGGGGGTTGAAGGAACATCTCGATCTTTTAAAGGCTAGTGGCGGTAATTATATCCGAAATACCATGAGCAGTCGCAATCCGGGTAATCCCTGGGCTTTTAAAAAGCTCGTCAACGGACTATATGATCTGAATCAGTGGGACGATGAATTTTGGAGCCGATTTGAAAACCTGCTGGAGATGTGTCTGGAAAGGGACATCATCGTTCAGATTGAAATCTGGGATCCGTGGGATTATTTCAAAACGGAAGCTCCGCTAGGTTACGGTCCTGACAACGTTGGCTGGGAGAGTTGTCCCTATAATCCAATGCTGAACATCAATTATGCTGCACAGGAATCGGGCCTGGAAACCGAAATTGATTACTACTCGGGAAGCCGTCCTTCAAAGCATGCATTCTTTCATACTGTTCCTGCGTTAAATGATAATCAGGTGGTTTTGCATTACCAGGAACTGTTTGTAGATAAAATCCTGTCTTATTCATTGCGTTATCCGAATGTCCTGTATTGTATGAACAATGAGATTGGTGAGCCGGCAGAATGGGGCGAATATTGGGCGCAATTTATCCGGGACAGAGCCCGCGAGGCTGGCCGGGATGTATTTCTGGCCGATATGCGTCGCAATAGCAATTTCAGGTCGGAGGAGCAGGTTAACCTGTTACATGACAGGCAGAATTACGACTTCTTTGAGATTTCACAAAATAATGCCAACAACGATCAGAATCATTATGATTTGATTCTCTCTGTTCGTGCTGAAATCGAAGATAATCCGAAGCCCCTCAATAATGTAAAGATTTATGGTGGGAACATCGGACGGTGGACTACCAGTACTGAAGAAGGTACACGTCGATTCTGGAGAAGTGTGTTTGCCGGTTGTGCATCCGTAAGATTCCATCGTGACGGTCCTTCCTACCAGTTTTTTGGGATTGGATTGACAGAACTCGCTCAGGTACATATTAAAAGTTTGCGGATGTTTACCGATGCCATTGATTTTTTCAGGCATAAGCCGGCAAATCATCTCCTGTCAAACAGGGATGAGAATGAAGCATATTGCCTTGCCAAAGAAGGAGAGGAATATGCTATTTATTTTCCCGGCAAAGGGGAAGTAGGACTGAATGTGCCGGCAGGAAAATATGAGGTTAGGTGGCTGAGAATAAGTACCTCCCAATGGACCGAACCCAAAACCATTGATCTGAAAAGAGAATTGATGACTCCTTCTGACGAACAGTGGGCAGCATTCATAAAAAAAATGTGATAATACTGCCGGATAAGAAATATTCATAAAGTCCATGTAGTTTCAGATGAATGGGTCACCGGTTTTAAGAGGTATGAACGACTTGGTTTCTAATGTTTAAAAGTGAAAAACCAAAAATTACAGAGCATGAATATTATTTGCCTTTTAGACGAAGAATCAATTAAAATATGAATAAGATATTGATTTGATGCTGAATAGATTCTAAATTATAAAATTTAAACCAGACGGAAATGAAAACACGTATGATTTTGACTTTTATTTTGGCAGTTATTCTGCAATCATGCCAGCAACCGGTGGGTAATAAATTGCCGGTGCAGTATGCTGATGGCGAAACCATTAGTATCTCAAAAGAGGTACTTCAGGACAAGATCAAAGGAGGTTGGGCAGGCCAGGTCATAGGCTGTACATATGGTGGCCCCACTGAATTTAAATGGAACGGTACCATGATTGGAGACCATGTCCCCATTCCCTGGGACGATACCCGGATGCTATGGTATTACGAAAATGCCCCAGGTTTGTACGACGATGTGTACATGGATTTGACTTTTGTGGATATTTTCGAGAAACATGGATTCGATGCACCCGACTCGCTTCATGCATTGGCTTTTGCCAACGCCGAATACCAGTTGTGGCACGCCAACCAGGCTGCCAGGTACAATATACTTAACGGTATAATGCCACCTGCTTCGGGGCATTGGATGAACAATCCTCATGCCGATGATATCGACTTTCAGATAGAAGCAGACTTTGCCGGACTGATGTCACCGGGAATGTTAAAAACCGCTACTGACATTAGCTGGCGCATCGGTCATATTATGAACTATGGTGATGGAGTTTATGGCGGAATTTATGTCGCATCGTTGTATTCTTTGGCTTTTGTTTACGATGATATTGAATTTATTGTTGAGGAAGCCTTGAAAACCTTACCGGCGCAAAGCGAATTTTATCAATGCATAGCGGATGTAATCCGTTGGTACAGAGAAGATCCCAGTGACTGGAAAACTGCCTGGTTTGAAGCTCAGAAGAAGTGGACCTATGATAAGGGTTGTCCTGATGGCGTTTTCCGGCCTTTTAATATTGATGCCAAGATTAATGCGGCCTATATCGTTATCGGATTACTATATGGCAAAGGTGATTTTGGAGCCACCGTCGATATCAGCACACGATGCGGATATGACTCCGATTGCAATCCGGCCAATGCTGCCGGTATTCTGGCCACCATGACAGGCTACAGCAACATTCCCGATTACTGGAAGCAGGGAATCGACAAGGTGGAGGATATGAACTTCCGCTATACCGATATGTCGCTCAATAAAGTTTATGAAATAGGTTACCGTCATGCCGTTGAGATGATCAAACGGAATGGCGGAAGCGAAGAGGACGGTAGCCTGAAAATTGTTTACCAGGTTCCTCAAAGTGTTCCGCTTGAAGTAGCCTTTGAAGGCATTTACCCCACCGGGCGAATTGGCTTTCAACGCAGACTTACTGCTGAAAACCCTGAAATTACTTTCGATTTTTCAGGCTGCGGTTTTGTAGTTACCGGCAGGGCTGCGAAGGAGAGCACCTTGCCCGATAATGCTCTTGAATTTGAGGTGTTTGTAGGCGAAAGTCTTATCGAAACTGTGAAAATGCCTACCTCATTTCGCGAACGCCGACACGATGTGACCTGGAAATACGACCTGCCCGAAGGGAACCATACCATTCGCCTGAAAGCAAAGAAAATTCCTCCGGGATACAGGATTGAAACCATCGATGTCCTGATTTATTCCTCCAGTGAACCGGAAACCAGGGTTTATTTTTAATTATAAATTCAAAAATTTTTTAGATGAAATGAGCCATGTTTATAAGCACAAACCGGGATGAATAATACGTCCCAAACATGGCGAATTACATGTGGCAATTAAAAAACAAAACATACGCAATACCATGAGCCACCGGAATGTGGGCAATGTATTTGCCTATGCAACCAATGAACAGGGGCAATTTGATCTTAACCGGTTTAATGATTACTGGCAGCGATTCGAAATTTTCCTGAAATTGTGTTATAAGCGAGATATCATTGTTCAGATTGAGATATGGGATAGTGGAGAAAAAATTGAATGGAGCAAGAAGTCAGTTAGTTTGTGAATAATCGAAACAATTAAAATAAAATTGAAATGAATGTAATGATTTTAAAAACCGGAATGATGTTAATTGCCACACTGGCATGGTTGTTTTTTTCTGTCTCGTTTACACGAGGCTCCGAAAGCACTAAGATTAAAGTTTTGTTTGACACCGACGCAAACAATGAACTCGACGACCAGCATGCCCTGGCATACCTGTTGTTCAACGGCGATGTATTTGATGTAGTTGGGGTAACCGTAAATACTACCCGCAACGGGGGCGATATTCACGAGCAGCACCTCGAAGCAGAACGGGTGATGCGCCTGTGCAACCAGTTTGGGAAGATTCCTTTATTAAAGGGTGCAAACGGCTCGTTTGAAGATATCAGGCCACACCTGAACAAGGCCACCTTCGATGGCTCAGATGCCGTGAATTTTATTGTAGAGCAAGCACGGGCAGCCGGAAAAGAGAAACTGGTGTTGCTGCCAGTTGGCAAGCTGACCAATATTGCCCTGGCTCTGGAAAAAGACCCCTCAATTGCCGATAAAGTCAGAGTTGTGTGGTTAGGTTCGAATTACCCCAAGCCGGGCGAATATAATCAGGATAACGATATCCCTTCGATGAACTATATATTGTCGCTCAACGTGCCTTTTGAAATGGTTACGGTCAGGTATGGCAATCCCACGGGAACCGATGCCGTGAGGGCAACCCCCGAAGAAATTAACCGGCGAATGCCGGGCAAAGGCCCGCGGATTAGTGAACCGGTTACTGGAAGACACGGCGGTGAATTTTTCAACTTTGGCGATTATTCGGTCAACCTTTTTGAACATATCAAACTTCATGGCAATCCTCCTTCGAGGGCATTGTTCGATATGGCAGCTGTGGCTATCGTTAAAAATCGGGCATGGGCGCAGGTGAAAGAGATAGCAGCCCCTGTGTATGTTGACAAAAAATGGGTTGAACAACCCGATAACCTTAGAAAAATTAAGGTATGGGAGAACTTTAACAGAGTTGCCATTATGGAAGA
>CAYMXK010000369.1:0-5000 GCA_964393915.1 uncultured Prolixibacteraceae bacterium | reverse complement strand
TTTTATTTCAAAAGCAAGGTTTTCGGGCAAACAAAAACATGCAGGGGGAATTACATCAGCCGGATAATCCATGTCGATACCGGAGGCATAATATCCGCCATTGATTACCGGTTTCCGGGCAAAGGCAGCTTCGGTGCCAAGCCCGCCAATAGGAATGTCGGAATAGAGTTCATCAACCAACAGGTCGCACTTATTCAGCTCGTCAATTACCTTTTCGTTGGGTACATTTTCCAATTTTATAAATTCGATGGGCAGTCCTTCTTTGCGCAGTTGATTGATGATTTCGATTATTCTGTTGGTCCCTTTTGAAACAGCATTCGACGGGGCATGCAATACCTTTACGATACGGGAAAAGGCGTTCTTGCTTTTCTCCAGGCTTTCGGGGTTGTCGTTTGGAAAACCCACATGCAACCAGGCAATAAAAGGTTTATGCTGAAATAGCGCAGAAGGCGGGTGGTTGATGATGAAATCGGCATACTTCTCAATTCTCCTGATCCGGTTGAATTGGGCCTTCACATTTTTATAACAATGCTTCAATTTGAAGTTTCCGTTTGAAGAGTATTTACCCTGAATCAGATTACCCGAAATGTACACAGGACGCGATTCAGTGCCCAGAAAAACTACAATGATCCTTTTCCTGAATAACTTCAGAATGGCCAGTTCGGTATAATTAAAAAACGGCTGGGAGTTGAGTATGAAAACATCGTATTTGAATAAGGAATAGACAAATACCATGGTTTGGATAGCGATTATCGAAATTGCTGCAAGCAACGCCAACGGAAAGAAGATAGAGGATCGGTTTTTTTTATAAAACGAGAAAAGGCGCTGATTAATTCTCGCCAATTTATTTGACCTGTTTAAATAGTACATATTATCTATCAGGTACCATAAATCAGCTTTCACCCCAATTTTATCAAAGCCATCTTTAAGCCTGCTAAAATAGCCTGCAATCTCCTTGTTTCCAATATAGATATTCATCTTTTCAGCTTTTATTGTTTTTCGTCGTCGTAATTCCTGGTGTATTTCAGATAGAAACTCAATGGCACTAAATTGGCCTTATAGAGCAGATAAAACAACCACTTCAGCTTTTCGAAAGTTTTCTTATAGGTTTTGTAATCGCGGTACGATTTATTGGGTTGGTTAATCAGCGCTTCGAACTCATCTGATGTAATGTTCAGCCTCTTATAAATCTCTTCCAGAATATCTTTTTCAAAAGGTTTGGGTAGCTTGATCATTTCGAGGGCATGATCACGGGTCCATTGTCCCGATCTTACCAATGCAGAGTACTCGCAGTAACGCAGGTCATATCCAAACTTTTCAGGCAACCAGTAGTTGTTGGTAAAATAGGCCGTACGGTTTTCCATGTGATGACCACCGTAGTATTTCCAGCCATATTCATCGGACAGGAATGCTTTTGTTTTTTCTTTGTCGTAATCGATGTAGTAGAGCGGCCTTATCTTTTTGATACCGTCGATGGTAATCCACTTCAGCCATTTCGACAGCCACAGGTTGGGAAGTGTTTTCAGTTTTTTGGTGCCGAACTTTTTCTGAACGCTTTCAATATATTTTGCATCCATATAAAACCAGCCGTGAGGTGAAATTCCTTCGGTGCGGAACGAATGCCCCTCGAAAATGTATTTAATCCCGAATTTCCGGCAGGCTAAATAGTGAACGGTGGCCAGCGAAATATCGCTGGGGGTATCGATATCGGGGACCGATGCTTTCAAGAATGACTTGAAAATATCATTGTATTCCAGATTGTCTACTACGTGGGTAAAGAGGTCGATTTGCAGTTTTTCGGTTACATTTTTAATGTTTTCCACCGCGATTTTTGAATTCCAGGTGTTGTCGAAGTGGGCAGCCAATGGCCTTAACCCCAGCAATTCTTTAGTCAGATAGAGCATGTACGATGAGTCGGTTCCGCCGCTTATCCCTACCACTACATCGTATTTTTTGTTTTTCTGTTCTTTTTTGATTTTTGCAGCCAACGATTTAAGATAGCTCATCCCTTCGTCGCCGGTGGGATAAATCTTGTTCAGCTCATCCGTTTGGTTGCAGTAGTTGCATACCCCATTTTCATCGAAAGTGATGTGGGGAATCGTATCATCGTAAATACATCGTGTACAAATCATTTGTTGAATGATTTTTATAAGTTATTGACTATTTCGAGCAACTCTTTTCCCGGGAAATTGATCAGTACCCCCATCCCTTTGTTTTGATATACCGCCATACTGCCGATAGCAACAGCCGATACATTTCCCATGCTGATAGCTGCTTTAACGTGTTCCATGTTTCCGGCACCGCCCATGGCAATTACCGGAATATTTACTTTTGATGTTACATTTTTCAGCAGTTCGAGATCGAAACCCTCCCAGGTTCCTTCTTTCGCAATATTGTTGATCAGCAATTCTCCGGCACCCAGTTCTTCCATCTCTTTGATAAAGTCGTTAAGTTCGGCTTTGATGGTTTTCGATCCGGAACCAAATGTTACCACATAGTTTCCCCAAAAACCTTTTTTAACATCAACTGAAACAACAATACATTGATTGCCAAATAGCTTGGCGGTTTGCTGAATAAGTATCCTGTTTTTATAAACCGCAGAATTGATGACAACTTTTTCGATACCTATTTTCAGAATTTGTTGTATCTGCTCAATGTTAGAAATACCACCGCCGTAACACACAGGCATAAAACATTCATCAGCAATTTCCTTGATCAACCTGAAATTGGGACCACGTTGTGCACGGTTTTCCGAAATGTCGACCACAATCAGTTCATCGACCTCTTTTTCATTGAATATTTTAATGGCATTAACCGGGTCGCCTATATATCGGGGATTTTTGAATTTGACGGTCTTAACCAGTTTATCGTTTAGCACCAACAAGCATGGCATGATCCTGTTTTCAAGCATACCTTATAATTTGTTAAAATTTTGAAAAATTTTCATACCATGCTTATGGCTCTTTTCGGGATGAAACTGGCAACCATAAACATTCTCTTTCGCGAACATGGAATCGAAAGTTATACCGTAACTGGTTGTCGCAACCACATTTTCGGGATGATTGCAAATAACGTGGTAAGAATGTACAAAATAGAACTTCGATTGCTCATCGAGCTGATCGGTGATGGGGTGTCCATTCACTGTTTTCACCCTGTTCCATCCAATGTGCGGAACTTTGATGTTTTTCGTTTTGTTGAAAATGAATCGCCTGGCGTGTGCGTCGATCCAGCCAAACCCGCGTAGGTTGCCCTCTTCACTTCCCATGGTCATCAGTTGCATACCCAGGCAAATGCCCAGTATAGGAATTTTATCCCTGAGTACTTTTTCTTCCAACACCTCATACAGCCCTGATGATTTCAGGTTGGTGATTCCGTTGTCGAATGCACCAACACCCGGAAGGATGATTTTTTTCGCAACATTGATCTCTTTGGGATTATTGGTTATGACTCCTTCGATACCCAGGTAATTGAGCATGTTTAATATTGAACCCGGGTTGCCCATACCGTAGTCAACAATTGCGATGTTCATGGCATTTCACGTTTACGTAAAAATCTGGCTGGGGAGCCTGCATAAACCGAGTAGGCCTCTACATTACGGGTCACCACCGAACCGGCACCAACGATGGCCCCTTCTCCAATGGTGACGTTGGGAAGGATAATTGTACCTACACCGATATCGGCACCGTCCATGATTTCAACTCTTCCAAATTCAAGCGGATTGTGCATCACCGGTGTTTCAGGGTTGGTATCGGTGTGGCAGGAAGTCAGGATTTTCACTCCGGGGCCAATCCCAACTGCTTTCCCGATAAAAATTCCTCCTGCGGCATGTAAAAAGCAGTTTTGGCCAATCCAGGTACCTACGCCAATATGCATTTCTCCCTTGTAGTAGCCTTTCAGTATGGTGTTGTGCCCCACATAAACTTTGTCGTTGAGAGAGATGGTTTCCGGGTGAAATACCAAAACGCCCTCTTCTATCACTATTCCGTTTCCAAAAAATTTGAATTCGGCAATGTTTATCTCTCCTTTTCCGTGACTTGCCGGTGTTTTGATGTTGCTAAAATCCATTTCGAACCAGTTTTTTTATAGCGTTGGAGATGTAATTCAGATCATCGCTGCTCAAGTGCCTGCCCAGGGGCAAGGCAAGACCCTGGGTCCATGCAGTATACGCGTTAGGGTAATCGGTTGCCGGAATGTTGTATTTGTTTATATAGTAAGTTAAGGCCGGAATGGCATGGGCACCGATGTTGCTCTCTATACCCAGTTTGAAAAGCGCTTGCTTCAGCTGGTCGCGCACTATCCCATCTTTAAGGATCAGGTGATAGGTTTGATAAGTATTAAACCGATTTGAGTAATCCGAAATAAATTTTATCCCATCTACTCCTTTCAACGCCTGATTATAGAGTTGCGCCTGTTTACGGTGAATGTCAATGGTTTCATCCAACTCATTCAGTTGCGAAATTCCTAATACTGCCTGAAAATCGGTCATTCTATAGTTGAAGCCGGGCAATGCGAAATCGTACTTACCTTCTGTTAAATGCATACCGTGATTTCGTAGCTTCCTTATACTATCGGCCAGATGTTGGTTTTTTGTAACGATGGCACCCCCTTCGCCGGTAGTCAGTATTTTTCGGGGGTGGAAACTGAAGCAACCCAAATCGCCGAATGTTCCTACCTGCTGGTTGTTAAATCTGGTGCCGATGGCACAGGCGGCATCTTCAACCAAATAAAGTTTATTCCTGTTTGAGATTTCAGTAATTTTTTGAAGGTCGGCCGATTGACCGAACTCATGAACAGGCATAATGGCTTTTGTCCGTGGCGTAATTTTCTCTTCAATTTTATCAGATGCAATACAAAAATCATTGAGCGAAATATCAACAAACATCGGCTTTGCCCCCACCAATTCAACTACGTTGGCTACTGCCGGAAAGCTGTATGCCGGCACAATCACCTCATCGCCAGTGTTGATGTTCAGTGCAATCAACGATAAATGCAACGCAGCA
>CAYMXK010000368.1:0-5012 GCA_964393915.1 uncultured Prolixibacteraceae bacterium | reverse complement strand
CATTGGTCTGGTTAATCCGATTTTTATTATTGAAACTATTTTCAGTCTCTAAGTCGCTAATATTGCCGGTATGTGGGTCCCAACTTTGCAATTTCAAATTTCCGCGAAGTGTAACCGGTAAATCAACTGATCCACTGCCAGTATTTGCAAAATAAAATACATCCTGACCTTCAATTACCTTGTGGATATAACGAATATCTTCATTCACGGGATATTCGACATCAAAATCACTACAGATCTCTGTCAGAGACTCTCGCAGGCTATTGGGTGTTGGCTTCGAAATAAAAAGCGCCTTTCCCCCTTTATTACTTGTGTAAATTATCCCCTGGCTACTTTCATTATTCGGAAAGATTGATCGTATCAAATTGACAACCTCTTCATTTTTTCCTTTTTCAACGGCAATTGACGGAAGTCTTGTTGTAAAAATAACCGCGCCTCCACTTTCATAAAAATCTTTTATTTTCTGCAGGTTGCTTACTGAAATCGTTTTACAGGAGGGAACTACCACAATCTTGTATTCTCCCCAATTTATTTTATTCTGCAGATGCATTACGCCATCCGTTACCGAACATTTTTCATCCAATACTTCGGGATGAATAAAGGTAAAATCTTTCCCGGCATAGTTGGTAAGCCAGTTGGAAACATCAACATAGTCGGTATGCGGAATATCAACCCCTCCCTTATAATGACCAAGAGGACCATCGAGATAATGATCGCCTTGCATAGTATGAATTGGATATAAAATGGCAATATCTGCCACATGACGGGCCTCCTTTTGTAAAACGTAATTCAACCGGGAAAGGAATTGATTAAAAATCTTCAGACTATCTGCATAGAGTGGATTTCGATGCGACAATTCAGGTTTATAGGTTACATGATTCACATCATACCATACTGCGTGAGGGATTAGCATGTTGATTCCTTTGGCATACTGATCCATAGCTATGGAAAAAATCTGATTCCAGGTGAGATCCTTTTCATTACCGAATGTTCCCATAGCCCCATAAGTTTCCGACATCACAAGAGATCTGTCCCAATTGTAAGCAGAGGAACTTGTCAGCTTGTAGAAATTTTCCGCAGGACGATTTCCGCCAATTTTATCAATACCCGGAACCTCCAGATATTTAAAGGATTTCATAAAATCGCCAGAGATGCTTACTTGATTCAGAATTTCTTCCTGATCCTGGTGTCCGGTTGCCCAAACTCCATGTTCGACCGACCAGTCATTGACTTCTTTTGTAAATCCTTTTGCATACAATTCCGCACGGAATCCAAATAGAAGATTTCGGGCGGACTCTGTTTCCGGACCAATATTGTACCACAAGGCAGGATACAAAACAGCAGGGCTGAAGCCATATTCTTTTTCAAATTTCTCATTAAACTTATCGGTCCACATACGCCCCTGCGCCCGGTACATGGTGGGTTCATCGAAAAAAGTACCATTGATCACGGTGCCAAAATATTCCTGAAATCTTTTATAGTATTCATCGTGAGTCATTTTGATAAAATTCTTAACGGCATCAGGGTCAAGATAGTCTACAATATAATCAGGATCTTTTACACACATAAAAATCATGATTCTCCATTCACCCTCAGGAATATTCCATTTTAAATTCTCACCGGAAACCTGTTTGGTAAGATCAATACGCTCAAGTGTGTTTGTTTTCATGGCCACGGCACTCATCAACCTGCCGGCAGGTGGAATTTTGGTGTTGTAAACGGCAGGGCCGGAGATAGTGTCTTCAGTTTTATCAAGCCGTTTTATTGTTTGTTCCGGAAATAGCAGTTCAAAGCGTGGAATAGCATCCCCGCCGTGTAATCCGATGCCACCACTGGGGAAACCATACTCGTCGTACAGACACATCGTCAAACCTAATTCCTTTGCTTTTTCAAGCGCTTTGCCATATACCTGAAAATAGTCTTCAGTGAGATATTCAGGCTTAAAATTCTTTCCGAAGGGTAAGATTCCAAAACCTCCATATCCGCAAAGATCTTTGTATGCCTGCATCTGTTCCTCAATTCCCTCCGGAGTAACGGTAGTATTATTCCAGAACCAAAGCGGTCTGGGCCAATATTCAACAGAAGGTTCTTTAAATTCGTCTTTAGAGAGTGCCTGTCCGGTGCTCTTAAGTGAAAGAACAAGAAAGCCTATTGACAGAATTATGACAGCTGTTGTTTTCATTTTAGAATAGTTAATTTTCGATTTCGAATGAATATTTTCCCGATCCAACCTTGCAAATCCACAGCCCATCATTTTTTGATATGACCTCAACATCCCTGACTTCAGAAATATTATGCCCTCCTTCTGAAACAACTTTATTTGATGTATTTTCCAGAATAATCATCGCTGTTGTGTTTACCGGAATCTCTACAGTATAAGTCACTGAATTATCACTTCTGTTCCAGGTGCATTTAATCTGACCATATGAAGAATCGTAACTTGCAGCCGCATGAGAAAGCCCCTCAATTAAAGCAGGCTTGATTGTAATTTCTTTATACGCTACTGAATTTTCGGATTGTCCGATTCCTCCCAATCCGGAATAGAACCATTCAATCAAATGCCCCAGCATCATGTGGTTGTGCGATGCACCTTCAGCTTTCCATGATTCGGTTAGTGATGTCGCTCCTTTTTCCAGCTGGTAACCATAACCTGGAACATCACTTCGGGAATTCATCTTGTAAATAATATCGGAGTATCCCGCATTCTGAAGCGCTTGTAATAGATACCTGTATCCCACATCGCCCGATGTTAAAGCATTGTTATTCCGCTTTAACTCTTCAGCCAGATTCTTTTCAACTTCTTCTATATACTCTTTGTCAACCATCCCAAAATAAAGCGGCATGGCATAAGAAGTCTGACTGCCGGTTGAGTACTTTTTTTCTTTCTGATTAAAAAACTTACCATTAAAAGCGATTCTTACCTTTTCTGCCCATTCTGAATAAAAATTGGCATCCAAATCACTGCCAAGCATTTTTGCCATTCCTGCTACTAAAGTAAGGTCGTAATAATAAATTGCCGTTGCTGTTAACGATTTTGGAGTAAGCTGCGCAGGCCCGGGACTTTTGGGCCCCAAATCGTACCAGTCACCCAAACCGTGATCAAGAATGTGGTTGTCCGCTTTGCCTCCAAGGTACTTCATATATCGCTTCATCATCGGGTAGGCTTTTTTCATCGCCTGTGTATCGCCATACCATTTATAGAGATACCTGGGAAGGATTACGCATGAACTCCCCCATTCCGGTGAATCCCTGAATCCATTAACAAACTCAACATATTCCGGAGCGATATCAGGAACCAGTCCATCCTCAGTTTGAGACTCTATCATGTCATCCACAATTTTATCATACAAATTGTAGATATCATAATTATATTTAATTGAATTTCCCATCAGATGGGTCACTTCCAGCCACCCCATTTTTTCACGGTGGGGACAATCTGTTGTTACACTGGCCAGATTGCTTTTCACTGACCAATCAATCAGCTCATACGTCCGATTAAACAACTCATTTGAACAGTTGAAACTCCCAACTAGTGGAGAAGAATTTCGGGTATGCAACAATTGTAAATCCGTTATTATGGGTAGGTTTTCAGGATTCGGGTAACCTTCTGGCACAGCACCTTCCACCTGCACGTACCTGAATCCATAATAGGTGAATTTTGGCATCCAGATTTCTTCTCCTTCACCTTTAAGAGTGTATTGAAACCAGAATGGTGTTCCTGACGTTTTTTGGTTCATCAAACCATTATCCAACAATCGTTCTGCCGGGTGCAATTTGAGAGTCTGCCCTTTTTTGCCTGTAACTTTCAGTTTTACAATACCCGAAGCATTTTGTTTGAAATCATACAAGTAGGTTTTTTCTGGTGTTTTAATAACGGGATCATCAAAAACCTCCATTACTTTAAGCGGATAGTCGGTTTCTGCCGATAACACTCCTTCCGGAGCTCTTACCAACAATACATTTTCCCAGGCAGAGTCGTCAAATTCAGCACCATTCCAGTTGGGTTGTTCCAGTCTTGCATCGTAATCTTCTCCACCATAAATGCTCGAAAATGTAATTGGCGATGGTGATGTTTTCCATGAATTATCCGATATGATATTTTCGATTGAACCGTCGGAATATTCAATTTGCAAATTACAAATCATTTTAGGCATACCATACGCAATAACCATTTTGCGATACCTTTCCCGGTTTATATTGTAAAAACCATTCCCAACAATTGCTCCAATAGCGTTTTTACCTTTATAAAGCATTTTTGTAACATCGTAGCAGTTATAAAGTATTGTTTTCTCATAATTTGTCCAACCTGGAGCAAGAAAGCTATTGCCAACCTTCTTTCCATTCATAAAAGCCTCATAGTGGCCCATACCACTGATAAATAGTGTCGCTGAGGAGATTTCTTTCTTTACTATAAAATCTTTTCTGAATTGCGGTACAACCGGTCTTTTAAGCGCTTTCTGCCCCTGGTCATCACCATTACCATGTATTCCAGGAACAAGTTTCAGTTCAATTGGCATTTCTTCAATTCCAATCCATTGCGCATTGCTCCAATCTGTTTCGGAAAACAGACCCGTTTGGAAAGTACCAACCTGACTCCATTCTGATGCATTACCTTCTTGATTCCATACTTTCACTTTCCAGAAATACTTTTTTGCGGGGTTCAGTTTTTTTCCATTAAACTGAATTAGTATTGATTTATCTGATTTTATCTTACCGGAATCCCAAATATTACCAAGTGAATTTTGTATCTCATCAAAACTATCCGCAACTAAAATATGGTAAGCAGATTGAGACTGATTTCTTGACTCAGAAATTAACTTCCAGCTAAACATTGGAACAGTCGTGTTTATTACAGATGGATTCTCGGTACTATTACACAACAATTTTACTACTGATATTTGATCTTTCGGTTGACCGTAAGATAAAAGGGTGAATAAAAGAAGAGAAATAAGTGAATAGTAAGATTTCATAATATTTATTGATTCATGAAGAGCATTTGGGAGATTGAATCT
>CAYMXK010000367.1:0-5048 GCA_964393915.1 uncultured Prolixibacteraceae bacterium | reverse complement strand
ATTTTTTTGCACCACTACCGCTCTTACTGGTTGTTGCTTTCCTGATGTCGTTTGGTCAGGCAATGGCCCAAAGGACAGTTACAGGCAATATTACAGATGTCCGGGATGGATCAACACTTCCGGGAGTGAATATTGTTGTTGTGGGGACCACAACCGGAACCATCACTGATCTTGATGGTAAATTCTCACTTGTTGTTCCTGCCGGAGGCACCCAGCTAATGATCTCAATGATGGGCTATTCATCTCAGGCAGTATCCATCGGAGAAAATACAGTTTTCAATATTGCACTTAGCGAAACCACAAGGGCAATTGATGAAGTTGTAGTAACAGGTTATGGAGGCACCCAGAAACGCTCCAAACTGACGAACTCCATCTCGACAGTAAGGGAGGAAACTCTTAAGATGGGGGTATTTTCAAATCCGGCCCAGGCCTTGTCGGGAGCCGTTTCCGGCCTCCGGGTCACCCAATCCTCCGGAAAACCAGGGGCGAGTCCTACCCTGATCATCCGCGGTGGTACCAACCTCGATGGCTCAGGTTCTCCTCTCGTAATTGTCGACGGTCAGCTAAGATCGATCAATGACATCAACCCTGAGGATATTGAATCAATGGAAGTCCTAAAAGACGCAGGAGCCACCGCCTTATACGGAGCCCGTGCCAATAACGGGGTTATACTTATTACCACCAAACGCGGCAAGCAAGGCTTTTCTGAAATCTCGGTGAAAACAAAAACCGCATTGAACTACATGAATGAACCTTACAATTTTATGAATGCCGAGGATTATCTCTATTGGGTCAGAACCGGCGTGTATAACGCAGGAAGGCTCTACCAGAGAACTGATGGCAGCTGGAACGGACATGGAGCAGGTGTGCAGGCGAACCTTAACGGCGCACAACCATTCGGAACAGGCAACCAGTACTGGAATGCCAGCGGCGTGCCACTCAATGGAAACTCTACTACTCTCGCGATATGGAGCCCCATGCTTTCTGAAAACCTTACCGGTGACCGCAGGCAATATTTGCTGGACAAAGGATACAGGGAGATGGTTGATCCTGTCACCGGAAAAACTATTATCTTTTCGGAATTTGACCGCTCCTCCACCGCATTTAAGAATCCGTCACTTACCCAGGATTACAACGTCTCCATGTCAGGGGGCAACGACCGGGGTAACTATTATGCAGGGCTGGGTTATCATCATGCCGAAGGGTTACCTGCCGAAACCTGGTACCAGAGGATAACCTTTACTTTCAATGCAGATTATAAAATCAACGACTTGCTGACTTCTTACATTACTTTCAATTTTAACGATGCACGCTGGAGGGACATTAGCACTCCCAACAATACAGAAACGAGTTACCATGCACGAATGCTTAGTGCTCCCCCTACCGGACGTGAATTCAACGACGCAGGGGAGCTGCTGTTGGGTACAAACCGTGGTGACGGCAACCCGCTATTCCAGATCGACAACTTCATCCGCAGAAACCAGACCGACAAGTTCACGATGGTCCAGAGTTTCAAAGTTGATTTATACAAGGGTCTATCGTTGAAACTAAACGCCAACTGGATGTTCGACGAAGGATTCTACGAAGGGTTTAACAAAGATTACCTTAACAGCCCGAACGCCTGGGTCAGGACCAGATCAAGCTGGGCATCGTTTGACCGCACTATTCGTCAAACATACAACTCGATACTGAATTACGATGTCACGTTCGGCAATGGCCATACCATATCAGCCCTTGGCGGCGCAGAATTTTATGATACCTATTACAAAGGATTCAGCGCCAGCGGACAGGAAGCCCCAACCGACGATTTTATGGACCTTGGATATACTTCAAACAAAGAGGGAAAACGGTCCATCGATTCATTCCATTCCCGTTCAAGGATCCTTTCTTTCCTCAGTCGCGTTAACTACGATTACAAGGAAAAATATCTGTTAACATTAACCGCCCGCCAGGATGGCTATTCCATACTTCTAGACAACCGCTGGGGTTTCTTCCCCGGGGTTTCTGCAGGATGGGTAATATCTAAAGAAGAGTTCATGAAGGATTATTATCCGCTCATCTCCTTCCTGAAATTACGTGGCAGCTATGGTCTTAACGGAAACGTTTCGGGTATCGGCACCTATGAACTCCAGGGCAGCTATAATTCGAACCTGTACAATGGAAATGTAGGCTATGTGCTGGGGAGCCTGCCAAATCCATCATTGTTGTGGGAACGCTCCAATACAAAAGAAGCAGGTATCGATATCGGTCTTTTCGAGAACAGGATCAACGCCAACCTGACTTATTACAACAGGCTGACCATTGATAAATATGCCAATATCCCGCTTCCTATTTCCTCAGGGTACTCATCTATCCGCTCGAACAACGGAGAACTGAGGAACAGCGGTATCGAGCTCGATTTGGCTGTAAAAGCCCTGCGCAGGAAAAACTTCAGCTGGGATATAAACGCCAACATTTCGTACAATAAAAATACTATCGTGAAGCTTCCCGACAATGGACTTGAAAACAACCGACAGGGAGGCCAGCGGGTATATATGAAAGACAAAGACGGCAATTATGAACTAACCTGGGTGGGTGGCTTCCAGGAAGGCCAGACTCCCGGAGGTATGTGGGCATTTGTTGCAGAAGGCATCTTTAAGGATGACGCAGAGGTTGCATCGATTGCAGGCAATCGCATAGACATTACCTCAGGCAACAATGGAAGCAATGGAAGAAGACTGGTCGGCCCAAACATCTTCAACGCCATGACCGATGCCGAGAAAGCAGGCGTTTTGCCCATACAACCGGGTGACGTAATCTGGAAAGACGTGAACGGCGATGGTACCATCGACAATTATGACATGGTTTATGTAGGCAACAGAATACCCAAGTGGTTTGGAGGTGTCAATACCAATGTGGCATATAAAGGACTGGTTCTTTCAGCCCGAATGGATTATGCACTTGGCTTCAAACAGTCAGACGCCATTCTCCCCTGGTTTATGGGTATGATGCAGGGCGCCTTCAACACGGTGGAGCAGTCGAAAGAAACGTGGACTACTGATAACACCTCAGCCAAATATCCGAAATATATGTGGGCAGACCAGCTGGGTAAAAGAAATTATGCCCGTGAATCAAGTATGTTCATATATGAAGCGAGCTATTTGTCGTTCCGCGAAATATCGCTTGCATACAACTTCCCCGGATATCTCTTCGAAACCACCGGGATTAAGGGGATTGAAACCTCCGTTACCGGACAAAACCTGGGCTACCTGTCTGCCTCAAAACTATACACCCCGGAGGTAGGCGGCAGCGTTAATGGCGGATATGGCCTGCCCCGAACAGTAATATTTGGTTTAAACCTGAAATTCTGATCCTGAAAAATGTGTTGTAAACAGAGTTAAAAAAAATGAATATGAAACGAATTATCTATATAATTTACATTCTGGCGCTGACAATGGCGCTGGTATCCTGCGACTCACTTGATCTTGCCCCGGAAGATTACTACGGAAGCAACAACTTCTGGAACAACGAAGCACAGGTAAAGGCTTTCGTTCTTGGCCAGCATTCCCAGCTTCGTGGCACAAACGTAAGTCTCTGGCTTCTGGGTGAAGCCCGCGGAGGACTTCAGAAACATGGTACCTCCTCCACTGCGACCAGTCTGGATTATTCAAGTCCTTTCAAAGACCAGGATTTCTCTTCCGGCAAAACCGGTTTCTCTGCATGGGCCGGTTTCTATGGCAGAATTGTAAATCTGAACCTGGCAATCAAAAAACTTGAAAATGAAACTCCTTTCCTGTCGGATGACAGCCGCAATTATTACCTGGGACAATTTTACGGGTTGCGGGCTTTCAACTACTTCTGGCTCTACCGGACTTATGGCGGTGTGCCCATCAATATCGAAACAATGATTATTGACGGAGTTACCACTGCGGAACCATTGTACCTGGAACGTTCATCTCCGAAAGCAACGCTCGATTTTATCAAGTCAGACGTCACCAAATCCGAAGAAAAATTCGGTACTAATGTAACAATGCCAGATGGTCCGTCAGTATGGTCAAAATATGCCACACTGATGCTGAAAGCAGAAGTATACCTCTGGTCGGCAAAAGTAACAACCGGCGACCAGGCACCTGCCACCGGTGACCTTGCAGTTGCTGAAACTGCACTGAACAAAGTCAAAGGAAAATTCACCCTGCAGAGTAAATTTTCAGATGTTTTTGCCTACAACAGGAAAAACAATACTGAAATAATATTTGCATTAAGGTTCCTCGAAAACGAAGCCACCAACTTTGCTGCCAACTTTGTCTATTCCGACAACGTTTTCATCGGGGTAAAATACAGCAAGGACCTCAAACTGATGGGCGACACGCTGGTCACCAAAGGAAACGGCATTTTGCGAAATGAATATGTATTTACCTTCTTCGAAAGTTTTAACGACCTCGATTCCAGGAAGACAGCCACCTTCCTTGATTTCTACAACAGGAGCAATACAACTCCTCCCGCACCGGTTAACGGAGGCCTGGTCATGAAAAAATTCATGGGTTTCCTCAACAGCAGTGGTGTGAGAGTGTATGGCGATGACATACCCGTTTACCGCTATGCCGACGTACTGCTTATGCTTGCTGAAGTGGAAAACAAGAAAAACGGAAATCCTGCACAATATATCAACGAGGTGCGAAAACGTGCCTTTGGCACAAACTACAATGAATCGCTACACGGTTATGTAAATGGCAGTTTTGCAGCAAACGAACTGGCTATTCTGCTCGAGCGTGACAAGGAATTTGTCTGGGAGAACAAAAGGTGGTTCGATGTGCGGAGGTTACAGGATGCTTCTGGCAAGCCACTTGTTTTCTCTCCCACCCTGCCTTATGGCGTAAGAGTACCCATACTGAATGAAGCAACTGAAAGCCATAAAGTGCTATGGCCGGTTGATGTCAGTACCCTCGGAGCAGATCCGAAACTTGTACAGACACCAGGTTATTAATAACATGAAGTTGGTTTAGCCTTTTTAATAGATCACTAAATATAAATCAATGTCGTTTAGTAAAGGATGATTCATGATTTTCAAA
>CAYMXK010000366.1:0-5052 GCA_964393915.1 uncultured Prolixibacteraceae bacterium | reverse complement strand
AGCCTCAGTCAGAATTACCCCGCCCCTGCCAAATGATTTTTCATTTTTCGACAAAGAAACAAAGGGTTCACCGGGAATATTTAACCGCAAGGGTCGCAAAGGTCTACGCAAAGGTCGCTATAGGTTATTTACTAATACGAAAATGCGGATTGGAATCCGCAACACCCGAGTTTATTCCGTTTCTTAAACTGTATTCCTTGCGTTCATTGCGTTTTTCCCTTGCGTCCATTGCGGTTAAGATTTTCGTCCATTGCGGTTAAGATTTCAACCACTAAAGTCGCGGATTGGAATCCGCAACACCGATTTTATTCCGTTTCTAGAACTGAATTCTTTGCGCCCATTGCGGTTTTCCCTTGCGTCCATTGCGGTTAAGATTTTCGCCCATTGCGTTTTCCCTTTGCGCCCATTGCGGTTAAGATTTTCGCCCATTGCGTTTTCCCTTTGCGCTCATTGCGGTTAAGATTTTCGTCCATTGCGGTTAAGATTTGGTTTCAGCAGACCCAAATTAAAATCGCATACAAAAGACCGTTTCCTTATCAGGTAAGGAATACACCGTGAGGCTGCCCTTATGCAGTCGCATAATCTGGCGCGACAAGCTTAATCCTATGCCTGATCCGTTTGGGCGGGTGGTGAAAAATGGAACAAAAATCTGATCAAGAATTTCAGCGGCAATCCCCGGACCGTTGTCCTTTACGCAGATCTCAAGCTTCGATGTGGCATTAAGTGCAGCACTGACCTCAATTTTGGCATTTTGCCGGTTTTCAAGCGCCTGGACCGAATTCTGCAAAAGATTAACCAATACCTGCTTAAGCAACTGTTCGTCGCCCGGCCACGAAAGTTTTCCATCAGGACAAAACACCGCCATTTCAATATGCGATGTACTTTCCATTGATGTGGCAAGCAACAGGCATTTTTCAACCAGGTTCTTTACAGGAATATCTTTTATCTCAGGTACCGGGAGCCGGGTCAGCTTACGATAGGATTCTACAAAAGCAGTCAGGCCCTTCCCCTGCTCCCTGATAATTTCGAGACCCCGAATGGTGGTATCTATCAGCTTCTCATCAATCTGTCCGGGTGTTTTGGGCTTTCCGTCCGATTTAAAATAGCCTGCAAGGCTATCGGCAAGTGAGGTGATCGGGGCAATTGAGTTCATAATTTCGTGCATGAGCACCCTGATGAGCTTTAACCACGAATCGAGCTCCTTTTCGTCGAGAGCCTGGCGGATATCCTGAACGGCCATTAGGATAAGATCGCTTTGCTGATTGGTGAATGAGACCGCTTTCAACGATAACTGGATAATACCCTGCTCATTCGCAACACTCACCAACCGCTGGTCAGCAGGCTGCATTTCAATAACAGTTTTGTAGAACCCGGCATCAACCTGCTCCAGTTGCCTGATATGCGTAAAAACCTCCCGCCCTATCATTTTCCGGAAGGCTGAATTGGCATGAACTATAAATCCATTCTGATCGAAACTGAATATTCCGGTAGCAGCATGTTCAATCATACTTCTGAAATACTGTTCCATCTGCCTGGTTTCGATATGTGTCTGCTGAATAAGGCGGTTCACTTCATCCATATGGAGATACAATTCCTGAAGTACCGGATCGCCGGGCGATGCTGGTAACCGAAGGGTAAAATCCTCATTCTTAACCGATTCAAAAAAGTAGCTCACCTGCCGGTTTACTTTGTTCACAAAAGAAATCAACTCCGAAGTTGAAAACAATACGCCTGCTAAAAGGATAATTCCGACCCAGAGTGGTTTGTCCGCTGAAAACGACCAACCCACGCCGGCCGCAAACACAACCAGGAAGGCTATCCTGACAAGAATATTCAGCTTATATCTTTTGCTATTCATAATCCGTATTTTTTAATTTTATTGTATAGAGTTTGCCTGGTTATGCCAAGTGACTCGGCTGCCGCCGACATATTGCCCTCCGACTTCGAAAGAGCAGTTGCCATCAGTTTTTTCTCCATTTCTTCGAGGTTCAGGTCATTTTCGGAACTACTTGCCATCATGTTGGACCGGAAGTAGAAATCATCAGGCTTTAAGACGTTCCCTTCGCTGAGGATTACGGCCTTTTCAATTGCGTGCTGCAATTCACGTACATTCCCGGGCCATGAGTATTTCAGCAGTTTATCGAAAGCCTGCTGATTAATTTTCAACCCGGGCTTATTGTATTTATGGGAAAACTTCTTCAGGAAAAAATCGGCAAGGGCCGGAATATCCTCACCGCGCTCCCTAAGGGGTGGTACTTCAAGCTGAATGGTATTTATCCGGTAAAGCAGGTCCTCACGAAAGAGTCCATCGGCTACCATTTGATGCAGGTCCCTGTTGGTGGCACATATCAACCTGATGTCGACCGGAACAGGCCGGTTGGAGCCTACCCTGACTATCTCGCGATTTTGTATGGCTGTCAAAAGCTTTGCCTGCAACTGAAACGAAAGATTGCCGATTTCATCAAGAAAAAGGGTGCCTTTATCGGCGATTTCGAATTTGCCGGGCCGGTTTTCGCGGGCATCGGTAAATGCCCCTTTCACATGGCCAAAAAGTTCGCTCTCAAACAGGGTTTCGCTGATTGCCCCCATGTCGACAGTTACCAGCACTTCGCTGCTCCGGTCCGACAACCGGTGGATTTCCCTGGCAACAAGTTCCTTTCCCGTTCCGTTTTCGCCGGTTATTAAAACGTTGGTTTCGGTTTTTGCCACCTTGCGGATCATCGTGAGTACCTTCATCAGTTGCGCTGAAGAACCAATCAGGAAACGCTGATCGCGGTTCAGTTCATTGGTCAGGCGCACGGCCTTATTCTTCAGCAGGTTCACCTCTTTGCGCGACATATTCAGTTGAATGGCAGAACGCACCGTGGCGAGCATTTTCGCATTTTCCCAGGGCTTCAGTACAAAATCAACGGCTCCCAGCTTAAGCCCTTTCACTGCCAGTTCCACATCGCCGTAGGCAGTCATTAGTACAACAGACATATCGGCGTTGACCTCATGTATCCGCTCCAACCAGTAAATACCCTCGTTGCCTGTGTTTACACCGGCATTAAAATTCATATCCAGCAACACCAGATTGTACTCATGATTGCGCAATTCCGACAGGATAAGATTGGGGTTCGAAAGGCAATGAATAAGTTCATAATCTGGCGAAAGCATAATTTCGAGTGCTGACAGCACACTTTTATTATCGTCAACAATAAGGATTTTTCCCTGAGACATTTTTGGTTTAAAGTTAAACTAAACCCTCAACGCACGCTGCAATATGTAAATTTTTTTTACACTTTTTTGTCAATATATTTTACATATCAACAAGGTGGAATTTTATATTATACTGTTTTTAAACCTGTTGTATTTCAGGCACGATTATGGAAATATATTAATCGACAGATATTCTTTATAATTAAAATAATGGCCTTAGCAATTAAACGCGATCAAAATAAATCACAAACGGTCTTACTGCTGTTTTGCCTGACGGTGTTCGTCACTGGCATTTCTTCGGCACAGAAAAAATGGAGCCTTAATGAATGTATTGCCCACGCCATTGAGCACAACCTGCAATCCCGCAGGTTTGGACTGATGGAAGAAATTGTGCGTGAAGATTTTCATCAGTCGCGACGGAACCGTTTGCCTTATATTGGTGCAAGCTCCAATGCAGGCATGAGCTTTGGACGGTCCATCGACCCCAATACCAACCTGATTGTGAATACCGAATTTTTCAACAACACCTACAACCTGGGAGGGTCGATCGATCTGTTCAGGGGATGGATGTACCACAACCAGGCTCAATACCAGAAATACAGGTTGCAGGCTAGGTCGCACGAATTGCAGGAGAACCTCGATATGCTGGCGTTCAGCATAATGACCGATTTCTTCGAAGTGATTTACTACCGCGAAATGGTAGAAATTGCCGATGAACAGGTTAAATTGTCTGAACTGAGCCTCAAAAAAGCAGAAAAACTGAGCGAAGCGGGTCTTAAAGCCAAAACCGACCTGCTGGAGGTAATTGCAAACCTGGAACAGGAAAGGCTTCTCAAAATACAGATTGAAAACAGGCTTGAAAAGGCTTTGCTATCGTTGAAGCAAAAAATGAACCTGCCCCCCGATAAGCCCTTTGAGCCTGACAGCCCCACTCTCCCGCTGATTGCAACAGGCTCCCGGCAGGCAAATACCGCCAGCCTGTTTGCACAATTTTCAACCATCTCGCCCGGCTTGCTTGCGGCACATGCAAGCTTCGAAAGCAGCAGGCAATATGTTGATATTGCCCGTTCCAGGCTATACCCGTCGATGGTGTTCAATGCATCGGTGAACACAGGGTTTTTTGAAACCAAGCGCGATGGTACCGGAAAAACCATTCCCTTCAGGCAACAGGTGAACAATAATCGCAGTCAATTCACGGGGGTTTCATTGCAGATACCGGTATTCGGCCGTGGCAGCACCCGCTCCGAGATACGAAAGGCGAAGCTTTACCTCGAAGAGGCTGAAAACTCACTTGAACAAACCAAACAACAGCTTTGGTTCGAGATTCAGAACAACAACAACGAAATGGTTTCCTTGTCGAAGGAACTGAAGCAGACAAAACGGAGGCTCGAAGCCGATGAACTGGCATTTGAAGCTGCCGAAAAGAAGTTCGGGCAGGGATTGATCAGCGCGGTGGAATATTTTACAGCAAAAAACCGGCTGGCCACCACAAAAAGTCAGAACACGCAAACCCGTTTGCAGTGGGAAATTAAAAACCGGATGAATGAATTTTATGGAGGGAGGAGGTTTTGGGAAGAGTGAAAACGGAGACCGGAGACGGGAGGACGGAGACAGGAAAACGGAGACCGGAAAACGGAAAACGGAGACGGGAGGACGGAGGCCAGGAGAAGGGAGCCATGAGCGGCTTATTAAAAGGTTGCTATGAAATCGCGGCTCCATTAGGAGCCAAATATTTGTAGCAGAGGAGCATTCCATCTTTTCTTGTGCCGCAGATCAAGGCAGCAAAGACGGGAACATGGAGCCCGGTGGCTGCCCCGATTGAATCGGGGGAGCCGAAGCCCGGGAGGACGGCCC
>CAYMXK010000365.1:0-5057 GCA_964393915.1 uncultured Prolixibacteraceae bacterium | reverse complement strand
CCTGAACAAGGTAAAAGGGAAGTCGTATGAGCAAATGGCTTCTGCTTCTGTCGAAGACTATCAGCAATTTTTTAAGCGTGTTTCCCTCGAGCTTCCCACAACAGAAAATTCCTATCTCCCCACCAATAAAAGGATGGATGGAATCCTTGAAAATCCGGATCCGGCACTTGCATCACTTTGTTACAATTTTGGCCGCTTCCTTATGATATCCTCCTCGCGGCCCGGAACCCAGCCTGCAAACCTTCAGGGCATCTGGAACGAGAATATGAACCCCAGCTGGGACTCGAAATACACCACCAATATTAATACACAAATGAATTACTGGCCCGTGGAGACGGGCAACCTTTCCGAATTCGGCGGACCCCTTATCCAAATGATCCGTGAACTTACCGACCAGGGCACACAGGTAGCCCGGGAACATTACGGCGCCAATGGATGGGTGTTCCACCAGAATACAGACATTTGGCGGGTAGCTGCCCCCATGGACGGACCTACATGGGGTACTTTTACAGTTGGCGGGGCATGGCTCACTACCCACCTGTGGGAGCATTTCCTTTTCACCAGAGACCGTGAATATCTTCGTGAAATCTACCCGGTGATGAAGGGTGCTGTTGAATTCTTCATGGACTTTCTTGTTTCCCACCCAGACAACAATTGGTTGGTTACCAATCCGTCCAATTCCCCGGAAAATCCGCCGAAGGGGCCGGGTTACGAATATTTTTACGACGAAGTAACTGGCATGTATTACTTTACGACCATCTGCTATGGAGCTGCCATGGATACGCAGATCCTTACAGATCTGTTTGGCTACTACTCTGAGGCTGCCGGTATTCTGGGCGTAGATCAGGAATTATCAGGCCTCGTGGATGCTGCCCGTGCCCGTCTTGTTCCGCCACAGATTGGGAAAAGTGGTTGCCTGCAGGAGTGGGCCGAGGACTATGAACAGATGGAAGATAAACACCGGCACTTTTCGCATCTATATGGACTTTATCCCGGCAATGTGCTGTCAGCCAGAAGAACACCCCAGTTCGTCGACCCGATCAAATGTGTACTCGCCCAGCGGGGAGATGGCGGAACCGGATTCTCAAGGGGCTGGAAAATGGCGCTCTGGGCACGGCTTTACGATGGCAACAGGGCCAACAGCATCTGGAAAGGATACATTAAGGAACAAGCTTATCCGCAGCTGTTTGCCAAATGTTTTACCCCTTTGCAGGTCGACGGTTCCTTTGGGGTTACTGCCGGGATTACTGAAATGTTGGTGCAATCGCATGAAGGCAGCATTGACCTGCTGCCGGCGTTACCCGACGAATGGCATGAGGGCCGGTTCCGGGGTGTTTGTGCCCGTGGCGGATTTGAATTGGATATGGAGTGGAAAAATAAAACAATTTCCGGGGTTAAAATCCTGTCGAAGGCCGGCGAAATTTGCCGCATTGATGACGGAAGCAAATTTAATGTAACAAAAGACGGGAAAAAGGTAAATTTGAAAACCAATAAGGACGGTTCGGTGGAATTCAGCACCGTAAAAGGTGGTTTTTACCAGCTTATTCCGATATAAGCATTATGTTTTTATGTAAAGAGAAACGGGCACGATCCACCGGCGGGCGGAACAAAAATGGGATACATTATATTTTTCATGCGAGTTACATCGAAATACTTCTATCGAATACTGACAATGGTTATGAGACAATTACTTTAAAAACAACAATTATTAAAAAGTTGCTCAAATGAAAGTTTATTTATTTCTGGGTACATTGATCGTTTTTGTGTTGGCAGGTGGTTGTAAAAAAGATACTACACCGCCAAACATTATTGTATTCCTGGCAGATGATCTCGGTTATGGCGACCTTGGCTGTTATGGAAATCCGATCATACAGACACCCCATTTGGACAAATTGGCTGAAGAAGGTGTTCTTTTGACCGATTGCCATTCGGGAGGGACGGTTTGTTCTCCTTCCAGGGCTGCCTTGTTAACAGGAAGAAATCCCTACAGAAGTGGGTTCTTTTATATCCACGGAAGGGATACCTATCTGAAAAAAGAAGAAATTACCATTGCGGAGCTTCTTAAGGAGAAAGGATATGAAACCGGTTTTTGGGGAAAATGGCACCTCTCCACATTGGAAAAAGGAAAAGTGGATCACCCTGGACCGGGAGACCAGGGATTCGATTACTGGTTCGGTACTACTGTCAATTCGTTTGAAGGCACCCACAATCCTGAAAAGTTTATCCTGAACGGACAACCAACCGGTATAGTTGAAGGCTGGTATTGCGATATAATTGTGGAAAAGGCCGGCGAATGGCTGAAAACCATCCGCAACAGGGAAAAACCCTTTTTTATGTATATCTGTTCCCATGAACCGCATACGCCTGTAGTACCGCCTGAAGAATACAGTCAAAAATATGACAATCCCCGGGTCGACGAACTCGAGAAGGGTATTAAATATGGACGGGTCGCAAGACCTGAAAAGGATATTTCGGAACATAAAAAAGAGTATTATGGAACGGTCACCCAGCTGGACGATGCCTTTGGCCGGCTTATGAACACCCTTGATGAGCTTGGATTAAAGGAAAACACACTGGTGATCTTCACGAGCGATAATGGACCGGAAACCCCGGTAACACTGGAAGAATCGCTGGGACAATGGGATGACCCGATTCGTGATAAATGCTTTGGCACACCCGGTGATTTTCGCGGAATGAAAAGATATCCCTATGAGGGAGGGCACCGTGTTCCGGGAATTGTCCGTTTCCCCGGTGTTATTCCTGCCGGTACAGAAAGCGATATCCTGTTCAACGGAACCGATATATTACCCACAATTTGCCAGCTTGCCGGGATACCTGTACCTTCAGACCGTCCGATTGACGGCGTTAACGCATTTGCAGCTTTTCAGAATAAAAAAGTTGAACGGAATCTTCCATCCATTTGGTTTTATCCCCATTATGGTGATACCTGGTTCAGGATGCCGCAAATGTCGATGCGAAAAGATAATTATACACTGATTGGATGGCTGCCAGAAAAGGAGGATTCCATCAGTTTACGGGACTGGATGGCAACCAGCGACCCGGATAAACTGGAATTATACGATATCGTCGCAGATCCGTCCCAGGAGAATGACATTTCAATACAAAATCCTGGTCTTGTCAATATGATGAAGGAGGAAATGACTGCCTTATGGCGTGAAATGAGAGACGAAGGACTGGCTTTAAAACAACAACATTAACAGATTTAAAATTCAAATTTATAAAACATGAGAAGGATATTTGTTTACGCATTTTCAATTGCGATTCTAACATCACTTTTTTTTAATGCCCCGGCACAGCAGAATGTGCCTCTGAAATTAACCCTCGACGATTTGTACAAAAATAATGTCTTTCGTCAAAAGGGAATTAATGAAGTCAGGTGGATGAAAGACAATAAGGGGTATTCTGCCCTCGAAGCCAATGAGGCAGTTGGCGGGAAAGATATTGTGGTGTATGATATAGAATCAGGCCGGCGGGAAGTGTTGGTGTCGGCCGGCAGCTTAATTCCGGCAGGAAAAACAGCCCCTTTAAATATTTACAATTACACATGGTCGGACGACAACAGTAAATTGTTGATTTTCACCAATACACGCAAGGTTTGGCGGCTTCATACGCGCGGCGATTACTGGGTGCTGGATATGAAATCCGGCAAGCTGGTTCAGATTGCCCCTTCAATGAAAGAGGCACATTTGATGTTTGCCAAATTCTCACCCGACGGGAATATGACAGGATTTGTTTATGAAAACAACATTTATGTGCAAAACCTAAACACAGGAGCAATCGATCAGCTTACAACCGACGGAAATGACCAGATAATAAACGGCACATTCGACTGGGCTTATGAAGAGGAGTTTGGTTGCCGGGATGGTTTCAGGTGGAGTCCTGACAGTAAAAAGATTGCCTTCTGGCAACAGGATACAGATGGTACAGGCATTTTCTACCTGATTAACAATATCGATTCAATTTATCCCAAAATTATCCCGTTGCCTTATCCTAAAGTGGGAACTGATAATTCATCAGCAAAAATCGGGACAATCAACCTGGAAAATAAAAAGATTACCTGGATGGATATTCCGGGCGATCCGCGGGACAATTATCTTCCCCGGATGGAGTGGGCAAATTCTCCGGCGGAGTTGATAATTCAGCAACTGAACAGGCAGCAGAACACAAATAAAGTCTATCTGGCTGATGCCGGCAAAGGAACTGTAAAACAGATTTTCAAAGAAGAGAGTGAAACATGGCTTGATCCTAATGATGAGATAATCTGGCTTAAAAAGGGCACAGAGTTCACCTGGCTCAGCGATTTGTCGGGCTGGATGCACCTCAACAGCATTTCACCCTCAAGTGGGAAAATGAGTCCAATTACATCAGGCGATTTTGAGGTAATCAATTTATTGCGGTTAGACCTGGAAAATGGGTGGGTGTACTATATCGCGTCGCCGGGTAAGGCAACACAGCGATATCTTTTCAGGAGCAGACTCGATGGCAAAGGAAAACCGGAACGTTTATCCCCAGCCGGTCAGGCAGGGCACCATTCCTATAATATTTCACCCGGTTGCAAATATGCGGTCCATACCTTTACCAACTATAATACTCCGCCTGTTTATCAGATTGTCTCATTACCCGATCATAAAGTGGTCAGGGTACTTGAAGATAATTCTGAACTCAAAAACAGAATGAAGCAATACGCCATCGCGGAAAAAGAGTTTTTTACGATTAAAACGGATGATGGATTGGAATTTGATGCATGGATGATAAAGCCCCTCAACTTTAATCCAAAAAAGAAGTATCCGGTGATCTTTTATGTCTATGGCGAACCCGCAGGTTCAACCGTGCAGGACAGGTGGTCATCAAATTTATGGGACGAGTTACTTGCCCAGGAAGGATACATTGTAATCAGTGTTGACAACCGGGGAACCAATACACCTAAGGGCCGCGAATGGAGAAAATGTGTGTATGAAAAAATCGGGATTATTTCACCGGTTGACCAGGCAGCATGCGCGCGAAAAATAATGGAGTGGGACTTTATTGATGCCGAC
>CAYMXK010000364.1:0-5066 GCA_964393915.1 uncultured Prolixibacteraceae bacterium | reverse complement strand
GAACCAGGCCCGCGATGAATACCTGAAAGCACTGGAGGTAAAGCCGGAGGAGGCCTATCCGAAGCAACAGATCGGGAAAATTGATGAAACATTGCAAAAGCTGGCTCAGCGAAATACCCCGGCGGCGCCGCCGGCTGTAACAGCGGCAGTTTCGGCTGAAACTACCGCGACTCCGGGATCATCTGCGGTTTCCACGCGGACAGTGACCGATGAGGCAGAGGCTTTATACCAGAGTTTTATTGCGGTAGCCGACGAAACATTCACCGCGGCGCAGTACAACGTATCGAGAGCCTGGTATTACAGGGCCCTGGGCGTCAAACCCGCGGAGGCATATCCCGTTGAAAGGATCGCCGAGATCAACCGGATACTGGGTGCAATGCAGCTATCACAGCGCGACAGGGAATATCAGCAGTTTATCAATCAGGGAGATGAATCCTTCAGAAGCGATCAGCTTGCAGTTGCCCGAGGATGGTATAACCGGGCGCTTACCATAATGCCGGGTGATGAATACGCAAGGGCGCAAATCAACGAATTAGAACAGGTAATTAACTCACGCCTGCAGGGCGGTGCCGATCAGGTCTTCGCTGAATATATGAAAGAGGGAGATAAAGCCTATGAAGCTCAAAATTACAGTGTAGCCAGGGTATGGTACCAGCGGGCCCGGCAGTTAAAACCAGCCGATACCCTGTCAGTGGAAAAACTTGAAGAAGTAAGGAAAGCACTTGCAGGAGAGTAGGGTTATGAAATCAATCTGTCTGCAGGGACATTACGGTAGGATAACGGCCATACCCTGATCCCCTTTAACGCTGTTCAGGGCGCTGCCCCTCCGAAAAAATCGTCGGGGTGACAGGTGCTTCGGGGGTCGTTCTGCATACGATGGCTTCGGCTTGCTTCGGCTTGGTTCGGCTCCGCTCACCAACCACCGCTCACCAACCACCGCTCACCAACCACCGCTCACCAACCACCGCTCAGCCACCGGGCACTGTGCTCCCTTCTCCGGTTTCCTATGCCCAAAAAGCGCCATCCACATACCCGGGTTCCATCCATGGAAGCCTGTCGTTGTTGTAGAAAGGCTGCAGTTGTCCGTGGAGTTCCTTCATCCGGTCCGGAGAAAGCGGTTTGTATGTTTTCAGCAATTCGATATTGAGTTTCAGTATCTCCATGCTGTCTATTCCGATTACTGCGGCGGTTACATTATTTAAAGTAAGCGCATAAGTGATTAATTCCTTTGGATCGAGGCCCTGCACGGTTTCACGGGGACGCACCAGCTTCATGGCCAGTACACCCATACCTTTGGCAGCGGCATAGGGAACAGGATGCTCTTCGAACGGTTCCTTGCCCTTTTCCTGGTGGTTCAGAGCGATCAGCATGGTGTCGAAATCATACAGTTCGGCAGCCAGTTTCATGGCCTTGGCTGAGGTATGTCCCGAGAATCCGATGTGTTTGATGACGCCTTCTTCCTGGTATTTCTTCAGTACGGGAAGAATTCCGTCTTTGGCGCCAAATTGCCTGACTTCCTCCTCTGTGGTGACACTGTGCACCTGGTAGAGGTCGACATAGTCGGTCTGCAGCCGTTTCAGGCTCTCTTCAATCGCCATTTTTGCCTTGTCGGCCGAGCGTTCCGAGACTTTCGTAGCCAGGAACACCTCCTTGCGGCGTGATTTCAGGATCTTACCCAGACGGGTTTCGCTGAACTGGCCCTGGCGGCCGTAAATATTGGCTGTATCCCAGTAATACAGTCCGTTGTTGAGGGCGTATTCCATTATTTCGAGGCCTTTGTCTTCCTCTGTTGTCATAAAACGGCTTCCGGTGCCTACTATCAGGCGTGGAATTCTTATGCCTGTTTTTCCCAGTATGGCGGTGGGCAATCCTTTGGCGTCAAAAACCATTTCGCTGCCCTGCAGCTGTGGAGCAATTGCCATTGCGGCCGCGGTCATTCCAGCTGTCTTTATAAAATCCCTGCGGTTAATGTTTGTCATTCCGGTCGTTTTTTATTGTTAATACCTGACTAAAATACAATTAATACCCCCAAGTTGTTCATTTTTAAAAAAAAAGCTTTAAATGGACAAATAAACAGCAGTTTTATGGATGTACAATTCAAAATATGATTATATTATAAGCGTAAAAATGCTTAGAAAATGATCATAAACAATGTATCTTAATTGTCACAGCTATTTCAGTTTGCGTTACGGCACCCTTTCTGTGGAGAAGCTGGTGGAAGAGGCTGCCGCCACTGGTTTGCGGTCGCTGGCGCTCACCGACATCAACAACTCTACCGGAGTACTTGATTTTGTGCAGGAGTGCAGGCGCCACAAGATAAAACCTCTGGCAGGGATAGAGTTCCGTAACGACCAGTCTCCGCTCTACGTGGGCATTGCCCGCAACAACGAAGGGTTTTATGAGCTGAACGACTTCCTTAGTCAGCATACGGCTGGCGGGACGTTGTTTCCGAACATGCCCCCCTGTCTGCCCAATGTGTGGTTTGTGTTCCCGTACGGGAGCCGGAAGCTGGAGCAGCTGAGCGAGAACGAGTTCCTGGGTGTGCGGCAGTCCGACCTGAACAGGCTACGCTACCAGCACACCCGCGCCGCTTACCGGAAGATGATTGCCTGGCGGACGGTTACCTTTGCCGGCACCGACGACTATTCACTGCACCGCCATCTTCGGGCCATCGACAACAATATTCTGCTGAGCAAACTCACCGGCTCGATGGTGGCTGCCAGCGACGAAACCTTCATTCCGGAGCCGCAACTGCTCGAACAGTTTGCCGATTTCCCGGAGTTGCTGCAGAATGCACGCCGCATCACCGATGAAAGCACCATCGATTTTGATTACCAGTCGATCAAGAACAAGCAGGCCTTTACCGGCAGCCGCTACGACGACAAGGTTCTGCTGGAGAAGCTGGCGCTCGACGGACTGAAATACCGCTATGGCAACGATCCTGAAGCGCTGCGGCGGGTACAGCATGAACTGGAGATCATCGACAAGCTCGGTTTTTCTGCCTATTTCCTGATCACGTGGGATATTATCCGCTACTCGATGGGGCGCGGCTTTTACCATGTGGGGCGGGGGAGCGGCGCCAACAGCGTGGTAGCCTATTGCCTCAGGATTACCGATGTCGACCCCATTGAGCTGAACCTTTACTTCGAGCGGTTCATCAATCCGAAGCGCTCATCGCCGCCCGATTTTGACATCGATTTCTCATGGAAGGACCGCGACGAAGTGCAGGACTACATTTTTAAGCGGCATGGCTACAAGCACACGGCGTTGCTGGGAACCATCACCACATTCCAGGGGCGTTCCACCCTGCGTGAGCTGGGCAAGGTATACGGACTGCCCCGGAATGAGATCGACGTGCTGGTGAACGAACCCGAAAGCCACCTGTACGAAAATGAACTCACGCGCCGCATGTACCGCATTGGCGCGCTGATGGACAATTTCCCCAACAACCGCAGCATTCATGCCGGGGGGATACTGATCTCAGAAAGGCCCATCAACTACTACACTGCGCTCGATATGCCGCCCAAGGGTTTTCAGACTACCCAGTGGGACATGTACGTGGCCGAATCTATCGGTTTTGAGAAGATCGACATCCTCAGCCAGCGGGGGATAGGGCATATACAGGAGAGCGTGCAGATCATCGGGCGAAACCGCGGGCAGAAGATCGACGTTCACCGCGTACAGGATTTCAAAACCGATGAACGGGTGCGCAGGCAGCTTAAGTCGGGTGAGACCATCGGCTGCTTTTATATTGAAAGTCCGGCCATGCGAGGACTGCTGATGAAGTTGCGATGCGACAACTACATCACGCTGGTGGCGGCCAGTTCCATTATCCGGCCGGGGGTGTCGAAGAGCGGCATGATGCGCGAGTATATTCAGCGGTTTCACTATCCGGAGAACATCAACTACCTCCACCCGGTGATGAAGGAGCAGCTGGAAGAGACCTACGGGGTGATGGTTTACCAGGAGGATGTGCTGAAGGTGTGTCACCATTTTGCCGGTCTCGACCTGGCCGATGCCGACGTGCTGCGCCGTGCCATGAGCGGCAAGTACCGGTCGAAATCGGAGTTTCAGCGCATTGTCGACAAATTCTTCAGCAACTGTGAAGAGCGGGGATACTCCAAAGAGCTGACGCAGGAGGTGTGGCGGCAGATAGAAAGTTTTGCCGGCTACTCCTTTTCGAAGGCCCATTCGGCTTCCTACGCGGTAGAGAGTTACCAGAGCCTCTACCTGAAGGCCCATTACCCGCTCGAATTCATGGTGGCTGTCATGAACAACTTTGGTGGTTTTTACCGCACGTGGGTGTACATGAACGAAGCCCGCCGCTGCGGTGCAAAGATCGAGCTCCCGTGCGTCAACCACAGCGAGATGCTCAACACCATCGGGGGCAGTACCATTTACCTGGGGTTTGTACTGCTGTCGGGCCTCGAGGAGAAAATGGGCAGCGCCATTGTGGAGGAACGCTGCCGGTTTGGACCTTACCGTTCGCTCGATGATTTTGTGAGCAGGGTGCCCGTCAAAAAGGAACAGATCATCCTGCTGATCAGGGCGGGGGCTTTGCGGTTTACCGGAAAACCGAAGGCGCGCCTACTCTGGGAAGTGCACATGCTGCTTACGCAAAAGCGCACATTGCAGATTCAGCAACAGCTGTTCACGAACCCTCAGAAGCCGTTTGCCCTGCCCGCATTTGAGGAGAATCCCGTGGAAGCTGCTTACGATGAGATTGAACTGCTGGGATTTCCGGTGACGCTGACCATGTACCAGCTGCTGCAGACCGGCTGGCGCGCGCAGGTAAGTGCCGGAAACCTGCTGCAGCAGGTGGGGCAGGTGGTTAAATTGCTGGGACTGCTGGTTACCATCAAGTATGTGCGCACCTCGAAGGGGGAGGTGATGCATTTTGGCTGTTTTCTCGATGAACAGGGGGAGTTTTTCGACACGGTGCATTTTCCCGATTCGCTGCGTGATTACCCGTTTAAGGGAAATGGGGTCTACCTGCTGCTGGGGAAAGTCACTTCCGAATTCGGGCATCCCTCCGTTGAGGTTCAGAAGATGGCGAAAATGCCTGT
>CAYMXK010000363.1:0-5068 GCA_964393915.1 uncultured Prolixibacteraceae bacterium | reverse complement strand
TTCACGGCAACCGATGATTGCGGTAATCCCGCAACGCAAACGGTGACCGTAAGCCGCATGTACGACTTGACTCCTCCGGTAATTATTGCACCTGCAGATTATGCCATCTGTATGGATGCATTACCCCTGACTTTAAATGCAACCTGGACAGACAATTGTTCTCCCGGTGGAAGTTTAACTGCAACAGGTGTGCTATTCAGCCAAACTGAATGTACCACTGTACATTCATATACATTCACTGCAACCGACGATTGCGGAAACACGGCAACAAAAACGGTCTATGTTACCAGGGAAACTGAAGTGTATGAAAACTGCGAAACCATGTTTGCACGCTATAACAATACCAGCATATGTTTCCTCGCAGATGATTTCAACCGTTGGGGATGGACAACTAAATTCTCTCCAAGGGCCGAACCATATACTTTAAAACTTTATTCAGGTGCCGCACAATGCGACATCTCTAAAGGTACGGAAGTTGGAATTGCTATCATCACCTACTTTGGAGGTAATTTAAAAGTAGAGTATGTGATGCATGAAGGATATACTATGACCGAATCGCATGTGTATGTGGGATGTGAACCATATCCAACGCTCAATAAGGGCAAGACAACAGTTGCTCCGGGGCAGTATACTTTTAACGGGAATGGCCTGGATAACTTAAGTGGAATGACAGTTAATTTCACAAATGTAACAGGTGATATCTATATCATAGTTCATGGTGTAAGTTGCGAAGTAAAATGTAGTTGTACTGAAAGCAATGGTTCCGGTGATGGAGTGAAAATATTCGATCCCGTCAACTTAGGAATCACTTGTCAACCGGCAATAGTTGTTGCTGGTTCAAATGAAAAATCGTCAATTATAATGATTTCAGACCAACTTGATAAATCAGATTTGAAAGTTTACCCGAATCCATTTAGCAACAGGGTAACCTTCGAATTTGTTTCAGGCAGTAATACATCTGCCCGTTTGGAAATCTTCGATATGCTTGGTCAAAGGATTACCACACTTGTGGATCATCCAGTAGAAAAGGATGTTCTGAACAGTGTTGAATTCAAACCTGAGAATCTTGCACCTGGTGTTCTTCTGTTCCGGTTAACCCTGGGCGAGGATATCATTAATGGCAAATTGCTATATAATAAGTAAGCGCTGCCGGGGTTAATCTGCTTCATTGCAGATAATGTAATATTTTTTAATTGGCTGCTTATTCAGGCAAAAGGAGGCAAGAAGCAGTAAACAGTAAGTTTTGAGAGGGCATTCCGGTTTGCAGGAATGCCCTTCTCTTTATAACAAGGGTGCGAATTATGTAACTCTTTCAAAAAAAGATGTAATACATTTCCCCGGATTATTGCTGAACTTTGTGCAGAAGAATTCTTAAGTACCGTGATCGGCAAATTCTGGAAGATTTAGGTTTTCCACCAGGAAGGAGACAAGTATGAAAAGATATAACAATAATGAACATTTATCAGATACTTAATTAAGATTATAACTCTAAAAACTTTAAGACATGGGAAACTTACTTTACATTATCGCAGTTATCCTGATTATTGCATGGGCAATCGGCTTTATCGGATACAGCGCTGGCGGAATTATACATGTTCTGCTGGTCATTGCAATTATTGCCATAGTTCTAAGGCTCATTCAGGGCAGAAGGGTATTATAAAGCCTAACAGCAAAGCGCTGTAAGATTTTATCTGTTTCGTTGCACAAAAGTATTGTAATTTCTTAATTGGCTGTTTATTACAAACAAAAGGAGGCAAGAAGCAGTAAAAGTTTTGTGAGGCCATGCCTGGAAACCGGAATGGCCTTCTATTAGGGTGTGTGAATGATGTAACTATTTTATGAAATGATGTAACTATTTTGAGCGAAAGTTCCCGACTTTTGTAGAACTAGTAACAATTAAAATCTAATATCATGCCTGTATTAACAATTCTTATCGTCATTCTTGCCGTTGGGGTCATTCTGTGGCTGATCAACAGTTTCATTCCCATGCAAAGTACAGTTAAAGGAATTCTGAATGCTGTGGTAATTATTATCCTGGTGATCTGGCTGCTGAAAGTATTTGGAGTTCTGGACACTCTGCAGAACGTTAGTATATAGAACTCACAGCTATTAATTAATGAATATTAAACTGAACCGGATGGATTTTACCAATCGCAGGAAATTCACAACGCCGAAAATATCGGTATCGGCAAAAGTCTGGAAGACCCAGGTAAAAATTCCACATGAATTTTCCCGTATCATCTCCTACGCGGGAAAAGAAACAATCGTAATAAACATTTATCAAATACTCAATTGAGAAAACAACTTTAAAAATTAACAATAATAATGAGATGAAAAAAACATTTATTTTCCTTTTATTGCTGGCGTTTACCTTAACTTTCAATACGTCAGCCCAGCGTGTAACAACAGGCGAAAAATATGGAAGTACCTTAAACTTAGGTCTGGGAATCGGAGGTTATTCCGGCTACTACAGTTACATTGGGCGTTCGCTGCCAGTTTTTCACCTTAATTATGAGTTTGATGTGGCCAATAATTTCACACTGGCCCCATTTGTTACCTTTTATACCTATAGCCGGGATTATTACCGCGAATCAGTTGTTCCCGTTGGAGTTAAAGGATCATACTATTTTGATCAGATTCTTAATGCCAATTCAAACTGGGATTTTTATCTTGCAGGCTCACTGGGATTTGCTTTGGTAAATTCAAGGTGGGATTCCAAATATCAGGGCGACAGGGACTATTACCACAAAGCACGCCCATTGTTTCTTGATTTGCATTTAGGCACAGAATATCATTTTAATAATAAAGTCGGGGCATTCCTCGATATTTCAACAGGAGTATCAACCATTGGGCTTTCATTTCATTTATAATGCGATAAGTATAACATAGCTATTCTACGTCAATTAAGCATATGGGACTGTTATTTAGTGACAGTCCCTTTTTAATTACCAGAATATATCATCTGACTGAGAAAAAGATGTGAATTATATAACTCTTTATAAAAATGTTGTAATGATTTCCGACTTGAAATAAGCCAACTTTATACTTTACAAATAACAAATACAATTTTAAAAATTAGAACTATGAAAGCAGGGAAATTAATTTTAAGTGCACTGGCAGGCGTTGCAGCTGGTGCTGTCGTAGGTATTCTTATTGCTCCCGAAAAGGGCGAAAAAACCCGCAATAAAATATCAAAAAAAAGTGAGGCCTATTTGAGAACATACAAAGGTAAATTCAATAAGGCTTTTAATAAACTCGCAGGGAAATTTGATAGCCTTAAGGAAGAAGTGACCAATTTTGCTGAAGAAACCAGGGCAAAAGCGAATGATCTGAAAAAGTAACCAAAGGAATTATGCAATAAACAGAATTTCTTGCAGGCTGAAAAGCTTTGTTGTAATGAAAAAATCCCGTTATGGAAAAAGAATCACCAGAGATCCACCCAGGGTTAAATAAATCAAAAAATCCTGTAAAATCATCAAGGTTAAACTTTGATATCCCACGCATTATTGAAAAAATGAAACACAGTCCTTCCTGGGAAGAAGGTGAACTCAATGCAGTGGTACTTTGCAAGAAACCCGAAAAAAAAGTTGTTCTTACGGCATTGCACAAAGGAACAAGAATAGATTCCTTTCAGGCAAACGATTCTATTACATTTCAAGTCATTGAAGGGAAATTAGAGTTCCGTGCTGCAAAAGAGTCGGTAATGCTAAAGAAAGGAAACTTGCTGACACTTCACGAAAAAATAAGGTATAGCCTTAAGTCGAGGGAGGAAACGGTGTACCTGTTAACTATAGTAACCGGTGAGATTTAAAATACTTTAAGTGACTACAATGC
Source organism: uncultured Prolixibacteraceae bacterium (assembly GCA_964393915.1). Taxonomy (GTDB): domain Bacteria; phylum Bacteroidota; class Bacteroidia; order Bacteroidales; family Prolixibacteraceae; genus UBA1413. The sequence goes on along the minus strand of CAYMXK010000363.1, from coordinate 1,234 downwards.
AGGAAAAATTTGATGACAAACTGATGATGGAAGACAAGTTAAATATGATTGAAACTTTGCTTGAAAGAGTTACTGAACTGGTTAAAACCAGTTTAGAGCTTTACAAACTGAAAACAGTGGAAAAAACTGCTGAGGTGATTTCCACTGTCGTTCCTCGCGCTATTGTTTTTATCGTGTTTTCATCTTTCATGCTCTTTTTAAACCTTGGACTTGCCTTGTGGCTTGGTCAAGTAATCGGGCATACCTTTTACGGGTTTTTTGTTGTTGCAGCATTCTACGCTGTAATTGCAGCAGTTATGCATTTTTTTATGCACAAATGGCTCAAAAGGGTAGTGAATGAATTTATAATCAGGCTTTCCTTCAAAAAAGATTCAGATGAGTAATATATCTTCATCCGCAGAGCTTAAAGAAGCCATTCAATATTTGGAAATTGAGCAAAAAGTAATCGGTCGGCAACTGAAAGAACAGTTTAATATCGTTACCGATGAGCTAAAACCAGTTAACCTTATCACAAGTGTTATGAAAGATGTTTCATCATCACCATACATTATCGACAAGGTGGTGGGAACCGCTCTGGGAGTCGGAACTGGTTATATTTCCCGGAAATTTATTGCCGGAACATCTGCAAACCCAGTAAGGAAGCTGATTGGCTCTGCTCTTCAATTAGCCGTTACCACTATTGCTACTAAAAAGTTGGTTCCGGTTTCCATAATGGGGCGTTTTCTCTTTAAAAAGATTTTTGGAAAGAAAGAAGCAAAAACACAGAAATTGTGACAGTCAAAGAGTTAAAAGTGCCGTTTTATGCACAGGCAACCCTGATAATTTTAGGGTTGTTTGCCTTATTAACAATACTGTTCATCGGGAGGGGCATTATTGTCCCTTTCGTTTTTGCTGTTATTATTGCAATCTTACTCAGCCCGGTAGTCAATTTTTTTGTCCGTATAAAAATTAACAGGTTAATTGCCATTGCTGTAACCTTATTGCTCTCCATTCTGGTAATTGCAGCGTTTAGCACACTTATGGTTTCGCAGATGAGCCGGTTCAGCGAATCACTTCCTTTATTGGCCGAAAAATTTACAGAGGTGCTGAACCAATTGATTACATGGGCTTCGGGATATTTCGATATCAGCACACAAAAAATTAATACCTGGATTGCCGGAACCAAAGATGAACTTATCAACAGCAGTGGCTCTGCCATCGGGAAAACAATTGTTTCATTAGGTGGAGTGTTTGT
>CAYMXK010000362.1:0-5080 GCA_964393915.1 uncultured Prolixibacteraceae bacterium | reverse complement strand
ACGGAAATTTTGTAAGGGTCCTGACATTCGGCCCGAATGGAACACTCTGGATGGGGACCAACAATGGGGTATTTGTTCTGGATACTGCAAAAAACACGGTTATTAACCTGGATTTACCCCTGCCTAAATCGATGAATGCGGAGATATGGGAACTTGTGAGGGATGTGGATGGAAAGATGTGGGCAGGTACCTACGACAATGGTGCATTTCTACTTGATCAGTCAGGAGAAATTGAACTCCACTTCATACCCGATCCGCAAAATGAAAGAAGCCGGACAGTCAGGTCGATAGCCCCCGACAAAAATGGGAATTACTGGTTAGGCACACGTGGTGGTGTGTTCATATTCCGGCATGGCGAAGGATTGACCGGAAGTTATACGCACGATGAACGTGAAAGCAAAAGTCTTTTGGGCAACTCTGTTCTGTCCATTTTTCATGACACCAAAGGGGATACCTGGATTGGCACACGCAGCGGCATCAGTTTTCTTGTGCATAGTAAGCAGGTATTCAGGAGCTTCAGGGCGATGCCTGGCGACAACAGGTATTTAAACAGCAAGGAACTTTATGCATTCTGGCTTGCACCTGATGACAACCTTTGGATAGGCACTGAAGATGGTGGTGTAAACATTTATAATCCCGCGACGAAAACTTTCAGCTTTCTCATGCACGATCCCGGAAATCCGGAAACCGTTTCATCCGATTGTATAAAGGCTTTTATGGATGATGGCAAAGGCAATGTATGGGTAGGAACATTCAGGGGGGGTATCAGTGTGGTTAATCAGCGCAGCAGGAAATCCATCAGGCACTACCGCCACGAACCTGAAAATAAAAATTCGCTTGGCGACGACAGGGTTTGGGGTCTGCTGCGCGACAAAAGAGGCACCATATGGGTGGCATCTTCTGCCGGTATTGAGCGGTTTAATCCGGCCAATGAAACATTTTCACGGCTGAATATCCTGTCAGAGAATACTCAGGTAAACTGGATCAGGGAGGACAGTGATGGGGATCTGTGGATTGGGGCCCGCGATGAGATTGTGGTATACTCCACAGAATCAGGAGTCATCAACCGGTTTAAAGAATATACCCGCGACTTTCTTGAAGATTCCAAAGGCCGTTTCTGGATTGCCACCCTAAACAAAGGATTGGCCAATTACTCCAAAACTGAAGGTCCGTTGCGCTATTTCACCGAAAAGGAAGGTCTCGCCAACAACCAGGCTTTATGTGTCCTGGAAGACAACAACCGGTTTCAGTGGATAAGCACTACACACGGTTTATCAAGATTTAATCCCGAAACCGGCTTTTTTGAATCGTTTACAGCCAGGGATGGACTTCAGAATGACCAGTTTACTTATGGTGCATCGCTGAAATTGCCCAACGGCGATTTGGTTTTCGGGGGTATTGCCGGCTTCAATATCTTCAATCCTCTGGAAGTCAGGACCAACGATTTTGCAGCCCCGATAGTCCTCACAGATCTTCGCCTGTTCAACCGTTCTGTGGCCATTGGAAATAGTAAGAATTCGATTCTCACAAGAAGCATTGCGGAGACAGAAGAGATCACCATCCCTTTTCACCAAAACGTTGTCACCGTTGAGTTTGCCGCACTCAATTATGTGAACAGCCAGGGAAATCTCTACTCCTATTACCTCGAAGGATTTGACAAAGCATGGAACGACCCATCTCCCAACAGGTTGGCTACCTATACCAACCTGGATCCCGGACAATACACCCTTCACATTAAAAGCTTTATTCCCGGGATTCCTGATGCAGGCAAAGGAACAACCCTGACCATACATATTCTCCCACCCTATTGGAAAACCTGGTGGTTTAAGATTTTGTTCACGCTGTTTATTGCCGCACTTATTGCCGCACTTATTCAGTTTTTGGTAACCCGGGAAAAACTTAAAAACGAATTGGTCTTGGAGCGCATGAAGGCAAAAAAGCTGCATGAGCTCGATATGCTGAAGCTAAGGTTTTTTACCAATTTGTCCCATGAAATCAGAACCCCGCTTACCCTGATTATGGGACCGCTCGAGAAAATCATGAACAGCCAGGTATCAACGGGAGAAATGCCTCCCCTGTTGGAAATCATGCACCGGAATGCCCGGCAACTGAACAGGCTGATCAACCAGATTCTGGACTTCAGAAAGCTGGAGACTGGCAACCTCAAATTGAATTATACAGATGGCGACCTGGTTGGTTTCATCAGGAATATCGTTGATTCATTCAATCACCTTGCATTGGAAAAGGGAATCGAATTAAAATTCAACAGCGTATCCGGTCAAATTACAGCCCGTTTCGATCCCGACAAACTCGAGAAGATTGTCAACAACCTCTTGTCCAACGCTTTCAAATATACTGGAAAAGAGGGTCGAATTGTGGTCAATCTTTCCGTGGTTTTCGACGGAGAAAAGCCCGGCATGGAAGGAGAATCAGGAGAGAGGCGTTTTATCAACATTTCGGTGATCGACACAGGCATTGGAATTCCCGAAAAACATGTGAATAAAATATTTAACCGGTTTTTCCAGTCCGACGAGCAGTCAGACCTGCCCGGTACCGGAATTGGGCTTGCCCTGGCCCGGGAACTGGTTAAGCTGCATAATGGGGAGATCTTTGTAACCAGCAAACCGGGCAAAGGATCAAAATTTACAGTGAGCCTGCCCTTTATAGAACCTCTGTCGAAAATTATTGATGAGTCTGAAGGCATGGGTGACCCTTGCGGAAAAGTATCAGAAAGGGAGATTGAGGTACCCGGTCAAAATGAGTTGGCAGGCATGCAGGTCATGCTCATAGCCGAGGATAATACGGATGTACGCAAGTTCATACGTCTCCATTTTGAATCCTCCTATTACATTGTGGAAACATCCAATGGTGAAGAGGCCTGGGAACAGTCATTGATAACGGTGCCCGACATAATCCTCAGTGATGTGATGATGCCAGTACTCGATGGATATGAGTTGCTTAAACGCCTGAAAAATGATGAACGTACCTCCCATATTCCCGTGATCCTGCTTACTGCGCTGGGATCAAAAGAGCACGAAATGGAAGGTCTGGCCATCGGTGCCGATGACTATATAACGAAACCCTTCGATATTGCGATACTTCAAACCAAAATCGAAAATATCCTTTCTATACGGAAGGCGCTTAAGCAAAAATATTCAGGGGAGCTAATGCTGCAGCCCAAGAATATATTGGTTAGCGCCCCAGATGAGCGGTTCCTCAAACGCGCAATCGACGCAGTGGAAGAAAGCATTGCCGATTCGGACCTGGATATTGAACGGTTTGCTCAGGCTGTCGGAGTTAGCCGCATGCAGCTCTACCGCAAGTTACATGCCCTGACTGACATGACTGTGAAGGAATTCATCCGCAACATCAGGCTAAAGAGGGCTGCACAACTGCTGTTGCAGAACAGGCAGAATATTTCAGAGATTGCTTATGCTGTGGGATTCAAAGACCTCTCCCACTTCCGTAAATGCTTCAGGCAGGAATTTGGCATGAGTGCTTCGGAATATGCTGAGAGCAACGCAAGCAAATTTAACCCTGATATTCAAAGCGAAACGGTAGAATAGATTGCTGTTCGGTCTGTTTGGGAAGAATATACCCGCAAATTGGGAAGAATATCCCGCACCCGGGAAACCCGTCCCCGCGCTGTGGGAATCACAATCGGCATGCTCTCCTGCCCTTTCCTTAATTTTACAGAACCAATTTACAACTTCAATGGTGATGAAAAAAATGGAACAGGAGGTTAAGAAATTATCGGCGGTTATATATGTACTCATCGTGATTTTAATTGCTGCTGTATTAACCCTTATCACGCTCATTCTCTCCTGATAAATAAAAAACCTTTTACATATGAATACAATTTTCAATCAATTTTTTAAAAGAGCAACCCTCGCGATGCTGGCTATCCTGGTATCTGGGATGGTATCAGGCCGGGAAAAGGTAAGCAGCAAAGGGCTGGAGATGGCTGTAAGGATGGCTGAATCGGAAATGGTACACTTCCCCGAGTCGTGGACCGTTGATTTCAGGCCCCAGGGTTCATGGAACTACACGCCGGGTCTGATTGCGCATGCCATGATGGAGGTATATGCAACAACCGGCAACAAAAAGTTCTTCGAATATGCCAAAAGCTATGCCGACCGGTATATTCGTGAAGACGGCACCATTGAAGGGTACAAACCTGAAGAATACAATGTCGACCGGATCAACAGCGGCAAATTCCTGTTTCCCCTGTTTGAACAAACCGGTATAGCCCGCTATGAAAAGGCTATACATCTTTTGCGCAGCCAGTTGGAAACACACCCGCGTACCTCGGAAGGAGGTTTCTGGCACAAGCTCGTCTACCCGCATCAGAAGTGGCTGGACGGTTTATACATGGCTGCCCCCTTCTATGCCCGGTACGCTGTTAAATACAATCAGCCTGAGGCACTCAATGATGCCATCGACCAGTTCGTAATCGTTCACAGGCACACATACAATCCGAAGGCCAGACTCAATTACCATGGCTGGGATGAAAGCCGTGAACAGAGATGGGCAGATCCGGAAACAGGCCTTTCACCCCATTTCTGGGGGAGGGCAATGGGCTGGTATGCCATGGCGCTGGTTGACGTGCTCGATTTTATTCCCGAAAGTAATCCCCGGAGAGCTGAAATTCTGAAAATTCTTCAGCAGGTGGCCACCGGAATCGTAAAGCACCAGGATAAAAAGAGCGGACTCTGGTACCAGGTGCTTGATCAGGGCAAAAGGGAAGGCAACTACCTGGAGTCATCGGTTTCCTCCATGTTTACCTATACTTTGCTGAAATCAGTAAGAAAGAGCTACATCAGCAAGAAATACATGAAACCGGCATTGAAAGGCTACGATGGCATTCTACGAAATTTTATCACAGAGAATGAAAATGGCACCATCAGCCTAACCGATGTTTGTTCTGTTGCCGGGCTTGGTGGTAATCCATACCGCGACGGTTCGTTTGAATATTATATCAGCGAACCTCGCCGCGACAACGATCCCAAGGGTGTCGGGCCTTTTATTTTTGCCAGTCTTGAAATGAGTTATATAAATAAATAATAAACCTAATCATTAA
>CAYMXK010000361.1:0-5083 GCA_964393915.1 uncultured Prolixibacteraceae bacterium | reverse complement strand
TGTAAACTGCCTGGATAAATTCACCATATGATGAGCGCTTCTCTGAAAAATCAGGTAAATTATCCCGTTTAATCTCGTCACCAAAAGTATAACTCAAAATATCAAATTTATCACCAAGTATCTCTTTCAGATTTTCAAATAACAGGCGGGGTTCATATGTATTGTTCCCCTCGCCAGGTAAGGTCGTTATGGATGACGAGTTATCTATCCCTACTATCACAACTGGAGGTTGTATAATTTTCCTTAATGTTTTGACCAATGGCCCTGTTAACAAAAAGGTAACCGAAAATACGGTCAAAAACCGAAACCCCATCAGCAGATACTTTTGCCATGGTTCTAATTCAAGCATATCACGGCTCCTGTAATACATCAGCATAGTGATACCCGACGCAGCCAAGAGACTTATCAAAAGGATCAACCCCCAATATTTTTCACTGAATACTATTTCCAAAACTGTCGGTTATAAAATTGAGAGCGTAAATTTAGCAAAGTGAAGCTGATTTTCTGTTCATGGTAAATCTTTTTTGCAGTAGTGGTTGTTTATTGGATTTCAGAGATTAATTTCATTGCCTTATTAATGCTAGTGTTCATGGGGAAGAAATTCATAATTTTTTGCGCTGTTTTTTTTATCAGCCTTACAATTCGCGCTCAATATTTCAATACAGGTGAAGACCCTGCCCGGCTTAAATGGCGTGTGTTTTCTACCTTGCATTTTCAGCTGATATACCCCGAAAGTTTTGAAGAACAGGCTCAGAAACTGGCCAATTACTTTGAATTGGTGTATAGATATGGCAACAAAACCCTGAACCACAGTCCACGAAAAATCTCCATCATATTTCATACCCAAACTATCAAATCAAACGGATTGGTAGGCTGGGCTCCACGCCGGATGGAAATTTTCACTCCTCCCCATCAGGCTATTTACCCGCAGGATTGGCTTGAACAACTGGTTATGCATGAATTCAGACACGTTGTTCAAATTGAAAAAATACACAGTCAGATTCCCGGAATAGTCAAACTTATCCTGGGAGAGCAGGGTAGTGCCCTGATTACGGGAGCCTTTCTTCCCTTCTGGTTCCTCGAGGGGGATGCTGTTGTTACAGAAACAGCGCTGAGCAACTTCGGCCGGGGTCGGCTTCCTTCATTTTTGATGGAGCACAAAGCCCAGGTGTTAGATAAAGGAGTTTTTACTTTTGATAAGGCTTTTAACGGTTCCTATCGTGATTTCGTCCCCGACCATTATAAACTTGGGTATCACCTTGTTGGTGAATCCCGTGCCAGATATGGGGCTCAAATCTGGAGCAATGCAATCGACAGGATCGCGACCCGCCCATGGTCGCTTACTCCCTTAAACCGCTCGCTCAGGCAGCAGATCGGCATGAATCAGGAACAGCTCTATCAATCTGTCTTTGACAGCTTGCGTATTGCATGGTCGGCCGAAGATTTAACTAACGTCACAACTAAAGTGGATACGCTTAAATCAGCGGGGCCCCGCTTTTCAAACTTTCTCTACAACCATATTCTCCCTTCGGGAAATATTGTCACCCTTAAAACCGGGTTCGATGACGTCCCCCATTTTTTAGTGATTAATAAAGATGGGCAGGAAACGAAGATTTTAACTCCTGGTCAGATACTCGACGCGTCAGTTGGGTTCCGCGATAACCTTGCAGTTTGGTCGGAATTTGTTCCGGATTCCCGATGGACACACAGCGGGCGGACGCAGATCAAAATCTTAGATATTGAAAATAACTCAGTAACCTCTTTTTTTCCTGAATATAAATGTTTTGCACCAGCGATTTCTCCTGGTAAACAATATATAGCTGTTGTGGAGGTGAATTTTGAAAACAACTACTTCCTCTCTGTTTATAATGCAGCCACAGGGGCTTTAATCAAACGTTATCAAACTCCCGGCAATAACTATTTATTTAGTCCGGCATGGAAAGACGATTCTGAATTAGCGGTTGTTGTTTTATCTGATCAGGGAAAGGAGTTGGCTATGATCAATCCCTTCATGGAAAAAATGGAACCACTGCTGAGTGCAGAAATGGGTGACATTAAACATCTCCGTTTTCACGCGGAGGATCTCTATTTTATAAGTAACTATTCAGGGAGGGACGAGCTATGGAAGATTTCTCACTCATCAAAAGCCGTGACGCGAATTTCCAAAGCCCGGTTCGGACATGCCTATCCGGCAATTGGCCCTGACGGACTGACAGTTTTGCTAAGTGATTATACTGCTGATGGATACCAGTTGATATCCTCCGGTCAACCGTATTGGTCAGAGGAATCGATAAGTGAAGTAGCGAAGGGAGAGTATTTGCTTGCCGGTATTTTAGCTGACCAGGAACCAGGGGTGGTGAATTTTAAACAGGCTGATACTTTGAATTACAATTCGAAACCATATCGGAAATGGCAGAATTTATTTAAAATTCACAGCTGGGCACCATTGGTACTCGATATTGATTCCTATGAGGTCCAGCCTGGAATCAGTCTGGTATCACAAAATCTTTTAGGTACAACTGAGTCAACTTTTGGTTACAAATGGAACACATCGGAAAAAACCGGGCAATATTTTGCAAATTTTTTGTACAGGGGTTGGTATCCCATTATTGGGATGGAGATTGAATCAGGCAAAAGCGCTTCAGATTTTAATATTATTCAGGTATATAAGGATCCAGATGGAAACATCGTCAGTCAGGATACCATTATGAAACGGGTATCATGGAACCAAAAAACCCTCAGTATCAATAGCCGTGTTCCTTTGATTTTAACAAGGGGGGCGTTTTTCCGGCTTTTACAACCCGAAATTAAATACGCCCTCACAACCTTTGCCTACGATTCTTCAGCACCCGATAACTTCGAAGACGGAAATATCCAAACCATATCATACAGGCTTTATTATCACCAGATTAAGAGGCAGGCTTACCGGGATGTCCTCCCTGATTGGGGTATTATAACCGATGTATACCTACGGAACTCACCAATGGGCAAATCTGATGTAGGCAGGATGCTGGCTGGACAGGTACGCACTTATTTGCCCGGACTGTCAGGCAATCATGGAACAAGTCTCTACGCTGGTACACAGCAGCGCGAAAGGGGTAGCAAATATCGTTTCAGTGATGCAATCAGGATGCCCAGGGGATGGAATTCCATTATGAGTAACCAGTTATTATCAACATCGGCAGAGTACCGTTTACCCCTGTTTTACCCCGATATCAACCTGGGGCGATGGATCTATTTCAGGCGGGTGAAGGCTGCGGTCTTTGCTGACTATGCCTGGCTATCAGGAGATGTGTATAAAAATGGTGAGATTACAGGTAGCTTCAATAAAGAAATTTCTTCCATTGGCGTTGATCTTACCTCAGACATTAACCTTCTGAGGTTCTATGCACCGGTAAATGCCGGTTTCAGAATGGCCTATATGCCAGAAATGAAAGATGGCCTGTTTGAATTTTTATTCTCTATCGACTTTACTTCTTTCTGAGGGTGAGGAAGGTTATTTCAGCTGGCATATCGATCCGCATGGGGATACCGATAGTACCCAGTCCCCGGTTTACATAGAGATAATTGCCCTTATTTTCGTATATCCCAGCCCATGTTATTCTGGATAAGTATATGAGGCTGAATTCAATACCTGCAGGTTTTATTCCCCATTGCAAACCATGGCTATGGCCCGAAAGGGTTAAGGGAAAGTTTTCCTTGTTCTTAATTTCTGCATCCCAGTGAGCAGGATCATGTGTCAGTAATATCTTAAATGCATCTCCCGGCACATCTTTAAGCGCTTCTCCCAAATCAGCATATTGAGGAAATGGGGGATGCCCCCAATTTTCAACGCCGGTCACATAAATGGTATCGCTTTTTCTCACAATAGCATAGGACCGGTTGGAAAGAAGCTCAAATCCAAAGTCATCAATGGCGGTCATAATACCCCGATAATTTTCCTCTTTCAGATTTTTATCAGGCCATCTGTAATAATCCCCATAGTCATGATTGCCGGCAATTGCAAACTTGAACAGGGCTTTAAATTCCAGAAATTCATCCTTCCATCCTTCTGTCTCATACGCGAAGTTGTTAACGAGGTCCCCTGTAAAAACAAGAATATCAGGGTTAAAGCGATTATTTGCCCTGACAGCTCTTCTGAACATTCCTTTATAATGAAAGTTACCAAGGTGCATATCTGATAGTTGCGCTATTCTCAATCCCTCAAATGAATCGGGAAGATCCTCAAAATAAAGAGTCACCTCATTTTTTAAAAGGGTACGCGGCCCTGCACTAAATCCCCATATGAACATGAGCAGGATACCTGCTGAAAGGATTGTACCGGCGAATGACAGCATAAACCGGAAACGCGAAATTTTGTGTAAAAAGAGTGAAGCAAGTCCGGCAACAGACAAGGGGATCTTTGAAAATATATCAGCAATCAATATGGAATTATAAATAAAATATAGAGAGTAGCGGGTAGTAGAGGAAGTATTGGAGGGGTATATGAAAAGCAGGAAAAAGAGGAGAGACTGCAGAATAGAGATACTCCAGTAAAGCCAGCGTGCCATCTTCAACTTCGTTTCATCCCCGGCAAATATCGTTCGCATTGAAATCCATCCTGCCAGTGATACAAGAAAGTAAACCAGAAGAATAATTAAACCTGTCGTTAGTTGGATATTTCGCATTAGGAATAAATAAAACCGAATATTTTAAATTCTGACGCAAAGATGCAAATTAAAATTTAAGATCCTGCTGTAGGGTGGGGCAGGAGACCATCGAGTTACAGATGTATTTAATAAGCTATGGGACGGAATATCTCGTTGCTACATTTGTAACCCTTATCGATTTGCAAAGTTACATATCTAACACAGGCCGTTAGCTGCAACAACGACACAAATAGTAATCATGTTATTAATGTATTACAATATTATTTTAAATTGATAAAGTACATAATATCAATTGATTATATATTATTAAATTAATTGATTATTTATATAAAAAATATAAATTGAGCCAGAGAGAAATTAAAATCTATATAAATTGATTATAATAATCTATATATCAATGTTTTATAATGTTTAATTTAAATTGATTATTTATT
>CAYMXK010000360.1:0-5097 GCA_964393915.1 uncultured Prolixibacteraceae bacterium | reverse complement strand
AACAATTCATGGGATTTTGCCGACATCGGCCTTGCCAACGGAATCAGTGACACCAAATCTACCGGATCGTGGACTTACGACCAGCGCAGGTTGTCTTACTTCTCAAGACTGCAATACGACTACAAAGGGAAATACCTCTTATCGGCAATGCTCAGAAGGGATGCTTCCACGAAATTCGGCCCCGATAACAGTGTAGCCTATTTCCCATCAGCCACAATGGGCTGGATTATTTCAGACGAGGACTTTTTCCAGTTTGCAGACAAAGTCGACATGATCAAATTCAGGATTAGTTACGGTCTTCTGGGATCTGATAAAATTGGCGACTATCAATATATTTCGCAACTGAGCGGAGAAGGCACCTATGTTCTGGACGGAATCCTTGTAAATGGGAAAGCAGTTGGCGCCAGTCCCAATCCGGCAGTAAAGTGGGAAGAATCGGAACAATTCGATGTGGGACTCGATTTTATATTCCTGAAAAACAAAATCGAATTATACACCGACTATTTTATTAAAACCACCAATAACCTGCTCATCGGGAATATCCCGGTATCGGGAATCCTGGGGGTAGCTGCTCCCGGAGCGGCCGGGCCCACGGTAAATGCAGGGACGGTTAGAAACAGTGGATTTGAATTTGCTCTGGGATACCGGGGCAATATCACCAAAGATTTCAACTTCAGAATAAACTACAACCTTACTACCCTGAAGAATGAAGTGCTGGAAGTAAACAATGGTTCAGGATTTGTCGCAGGAGGCAGTTTTGGCGTAGGTCAGCCGCTGCCGGCCCGCATGGAAGTCGGGCTGCCAATCGGCTATTTCTACGGATACAAAACAGATGGTATTTTCCAGACGCAGGAAGAGGTGGATGCACATCCGTCACAAACAGCGCTGGGAGCCACAGCAGCACCCGGTGATCTCCGGTTTGTGGATGTAAACGGCGACCAGAAGATCGACTCCAATGACAGGACAAACATTGGGGATCCGATTCCTGATGTCATAATGGGGCTCAATATTACCCTCAATTTCAAGGGATTTGATTTTGTGGCCTATGCATACTCTTCCATCGGCAATGAAATGGTAAGAAACTATGAAAGAACACAACCATACGCCAACAAGCTGAGTACCAACTTAAACCGCTGGACAGGCACAGGAACCGGCAATACAGTTCCCCGCCTCACTACCGCTGCCACGGCAAACACCATTTTCTCCGATTATTATGTGGAAGATGCTTCATTTGCCAGAATTCAGAATATTCAGTTGGGTTACACTATCCCCCCGCGGATAACAGGAAAGATCAAGGTGGATCAACTCAGGTTTTTCACCAGTGTCAGCAACCTTTACACCTTTACCAAATATACTGGCTACGATCCTGCCGCATCTACCGGCTCACCCATTGGAAGCGGATTTGATTCCGGTTTCTATCCGGCAGCAAGGACTTATACTTTTGGCTTAAATCTTAACTTTTAATACGGGAACACAATGAATAAAACAATCTATAAAATAGTATTTCTGGCAGTAGTTTTTCTCACTGCTTCCGTATACTCATGCTCCGACAGTTTTGTTGAAATATCTCCGGAATACTCTATCGATTCCGAAAACTATTTCAACTCAGAGAGCGATTACTACGATGCACTGGTTGCAGCCTACGATATGCTTCAATCTACCTATGTGAATGTTATTCTGGGTGAAATAGCCTCTGACAATACGCTTTGCGGAGGAGAGAACCCCACCGATGTGATCGGATGGCAACAGATTGACGATATGATACATACTTCTGCAAACAGTAACCTTAAAGACGTCTGGAACTGGATGTTCGCAGGCGTTCAGCGCACCAACTATTTCATGGAGTTTAAGGATAAAACCGAATTTGCTGGAAAAGACGCGATGGTTGGTGAAATCAGGTTTTTACGCGCGTACTATTACTTTGAACTCGTCAAATGGTTCGGGCCAGTTCCTTTAAAACCGGACGAACGCTTTAAGCTGGGTGATGAAACAACCATTCCACGGTCACCTGTTGCGGATGTATATGCCCAGATTGAGGCAGACCTGCTCTATGCAGTTTCGGTATTGCCGGCACAACCGGCCCAAATGGGCAGGGCAACCAGAGGCGCGGCCCAGGCCCTCCTCGGAAAAGCCTATCTGTATCAGGAGAAATTTACCCAGGCGGCCGATGTGCTGGAAGATGTTATAAATTCAGGCAGGTATTCCCTGGTTTCCGACTTCTCCCGGATATTTGAGGCAGAAGGCGAAAACGGTCCTGAATCGGTTTTCGAAGTACAATATACCGACGTGGAAGGAGCCGGATTCGGGTGCCTGCAGTGCAGCGAAGGAAATGTCGCCGTGGGTTTCAGCGGGGTGAGAGGCTATGAAGGTCCTTTGTATACTCCTGGTTTCAGCTTTAACGTTCCCGTTCAAAAAGCGGTTGACCAGTTTGAACCCGGCGATAAACGCAAGGATGTGACTATTCTCGACATCGAAGCCTGGGCCGAAGAGACAGGTGCAAAATATACGACCGGGAATGAACATACAGGCTATTTTAACCGGAAATATATTCCGAGGAAAAGACGGCCCGAAGCACAGGGCGACTTAAACCTTACCAATCCCAATAATTACAGGGCCATAAGGTATGCCGACGTTTTGCTGATGGCAGCCGAAGCCTTGAACCGGGGAGGTATTTCAGATGCCAGGGCACAGCAGTATATTTCATTAGTGCGCCAAAGGGCCTTTGGAGACAATAACCATGCAGTAACATTGACAGGCGCTGCATTAACCGATGCGATCCTTCAGGAACGCAGAGTGGAATTAATGGGCGAAGGCCACCGGTTCTTCGATCTGGTACGCACAAACAAAGCGGCCGGTGCCATAGAGGGGTTTGTTCAGGGCAAACATGAACTTTTCCCTGTTCCGTTGGAAGAAATCCAATTTTCAAATGGCAATTGGCAGCAAAATCCTAACTACAATTAAAACATACCCAAATGAAGATATTTAATAAAATAAAATTGTTTATTGTCTTTATTGCGTTGGCCACGGCTTGTGAAACGGATAAGGACATGCTGTATAACCTGGATTATATCACTGCCCCGGCCAATGTTTCAGCCGTTTTTGATATCACGCAGGACAATACAGGGTTGGTTTCCATTGTACCCAATGCAGAGGGAGCTCAGAAGTTTATTATCTCCTTTGGGGATAACTCAACAGCGGCGGAAATCAATGCAGGTGCCACAGCAACGCACAATTATGCAGAAGGCAACTACACAGTAAAGATTACTGCGGTGGGAATCACCGGACTGACCACTGATTTCACCCAGCAGTTAACGGTTTCGTATAAGGCACCCGAAAACCTCAACGTAAGCATTGAGAGCAATGTGCAAAATCCGAAAATCGTTACCGTATCTGCTACTGCCGACTTTGCTACAGTTTTTGAAATTTACTTTGGCGATGTGGATGATGAAGAACCCGTTCTGGCCATGCCAGGTGCAGCGGTTACCCACACCTATGCTGAAGCCGGAGAATACACCGTCAGGGTAATTGCCAAAGGAGCAGCCATTGCAACTACCGAATACACCCAGACTGTTGTGGTGCCGGAAGCTTCCGACCCGGTTCTTTTACCGGTTGGATTCGAATCATTTACCGTAAACTATGCTTTCGTCAATTTTGGAAATGCCTTCTCATCGGTTGTTGACAATCCTGATAAGTCGGGGATAAACACAAGCGCGAGGGTTGCGAAAACGCACAAAGTGACCGGAGCAGAGGTGTGGGCCGGTTCGTTCCTGACGCTTCAGAATCCGATAGACTTCACCACCAATACCGTCTTCAAGGTAAAAGTCTGGTCTCCGAAAGTGGGTGCAACGGTAAAATTGAAAGTCGAAAACCTCACCGACGGAAACATAGGCTTTGAAATAGATGCTTTGACAACTGTCGCAAGCCAGTGGGAAGAACTATCGTTCGATTTCTCGGCAATCAGCAAAGATCAATCCTACCAAAAAGTGGTTATCTTCTTCGACTTCGGAAATGCTGGTGACGATGCCACCTACTATTTTGATGACATAAAACTGGTAGCTCCTCCGACAGGATTCTCACCACTTGCGGGAACCTGGAAGATAGCACCCGAGGCCGGCGCAATAGGAGTAGGCCCAAATCAGGGTGATGTTTCCTGGTGGGCCAGTAACGCTGATGATGTAACCGGCAGAGCCTGCTATTTCGATGACAAATATGTATTTGGTTTGGATGCCTCATTCAGCAATGTATTGGGCAACGAAACCTGGATTGAGGGCTGGCAGGGAGGAACGGATGCATGCGGCACGCCTGTTGCACCTCATGACGGGTCTGCAATGGCCACCTACTCCTACAACCAGGCTGCAGGCACGGTTACACTTAATGGTAAAGGCGCCTACCTGGGATTGGCAAAAGTCTATAATGGCGGTGAACTCACCACTCCGGCCAATGCCCCGAATTCCATTACCTATAATGTAACCCTCTCAGACAACGACAACAGGATGACCCTCGATATCAATATCGGCGGAGGTTGGTGGAGATTCAAACTTGTTAAGGAAAGCGGTCCGGTTTTGTCACCATTAGTTGGAACATGGCAGATGGCACCCGAAGCAGGTGCTTTGGGAGTAGGCCCCGGATTGGGTGATACCTCCTGGTGGGCCAGTGGAAGCGGCGATGTTACAGGCAGAGCTTGTTTCTTCGATGATGCCTATGTATTTAAAGCAGACGGTACTTTTGCCAATGTACTGGGCGCCGAAACCTGGATTGAAGGCTGGCAGGGAGGATCTGATGCATGTGGCGCACCTGTTGCACCTCATGATGGCACTGCTGAAGCCACGTACGCCTATAACCAGACTGCAGGCACGGTTACCCTCAACGGTAAAGGGGCATACCTTGGAATTCCAAAACCATTCAATGGCGGAGAATTGACCAAACCGTCGGATGCACCGGATTCTATAACCTACAATATTACCCTTTCGGATAATGACACCACCATGGTCCTCGATCTCAACATTGGCGGCGGATGGTGGAGATTTAAACTCGTGAAAATTTAATTAATAAAAAATGAAGAGTATCATGACAAATATTAGTCGATATATATTACTG
>CAYMXK010000359.1:0-5101 GCA_964393915.1 uncultured Prolixibacteraceae bacterium | reverse complement strand
AACAACATGATGGGGATATCCTGAAATATCTCCGTAAAACCATGCGAATTATGCGGTTAAGTCTATTCTTAATAGTAATCAGCACAGCGATGGCCTTCAGCGTCAACTCCTATTCGCAAAACACAAAGCTTACCCTGGAATTGAACTCTGCCACGGTAAAAGAAGTACTGAAAGCAATCGAAAAACAAAGCGAGTTCCTCTTCTTTTATCAGGAAAAACATGTGGATTTAAACCGGCAGGTGACCCTCCATGTAACCAGCCAGGATGTGGAAACCATCCTGAACCAGCTATTCGCCGGAACCAATAACATTTATGTGGTAAATGACCGGCAGGTTGTAATTGGTATAGCTCCAAGGAAAGAGTTGGAAAAACAAATGCAAAGCCTTATTGGAAATGTGAAAACGGTAGTTGAACAACCTCAGCAAAAAGAAATTTCCGGAAAAGTAACAGATACAGGTGGACTTCCATTGCCTGGTGTTACAGTTGTTGTAAAAGGCACGACTATTGGAACAGTGACCAATGGGAATGGGGAGTTTTCGCTGAATGTTCCATTAAATGCCGAAACATTACAGTTTTCGTTTGTGGGGATGATGATGCAGGAAATTCCCATTGGGAGAAGGACTACATTTATGTTGGTGATGGAAGAAGAGGCGATTGGGATAGAAGAGGTTGTGGCAGTTGGTTATGGAACAATGAGAAAAAGTGATTTAACCGGTTCGGTTACACAGGTAAAGACAGAAGAACTGGAAAAAGTTACCATTAGTTCAGTACAACAGGCACTTCAGGGACGTGCTGCGGGTGTTCAGGTAAGTCAGGGTTCTTCAATGCCAGGCGGTGGAATCAGTATCCGTGTTCGTGGTAGTAATTCAATTAACAGTAACAATGAGCCACTTTATATTGTTGATGGTTTTCCTATTATGGCGAATTCATCGGCTATTCCTTCCGGTGACAAATCGAATTCTGTTTCTGAAAACCCACTTGCCAGTTTGAACCCAAGTGATATTGAATCGCTTGAAATACTTAAAGATGCCTCGGCAACAGCTATTTATGGCTCACGTGGGGCAAACGGGGTAATCCTTATTACCACTAAAAGGGGTAAGGAAGGACAATCTGATGTTCAGTTTGAAGCATCTTATGGTATCCAACAAGTTACCAGATTGTATGATGTGATGAATGCTAAACAATTTATTCAGGCTTCCAATGAATACGCTATTGCACAGAAAACCAATCTTCCTTTTCCTGACAATAAACCTGTTGCTCCCTATTCTCCGGATACCGATACCGATTGGCAAAAAGAGATTTACCAGATTGCTCCTGTACAACAATATCAATTAACGGCTCAGGGGGGGAATGAATCAACCAGGTATTCTCTTTCAGCCGGTTATTTTAATCAGGAAGGGGTTGTTAAAAATTCAGGTTTTAAAAGATTTTCTTTACTTGTTAATGGTGATAAAAGAATAGGCAAGAAATTGGAAGTTTCAAATAGCTTGCTGGTAAGCCGGATATATAACGACCGGGTTCCTACCGAAGGGGATAACAATCAAAATGCAGGCCCAACCAACTCAGCACTTCTGTACCGGCCTACCTTACCTGTTTTTAATCCTGATGGTTCCTATACTCAAGCGGGCAGAGATGGTTCCATAGAACTAACCAACAGTGAACTTGAAAATCCTATTGCTGCATTAAATGAAATAGATAATTTAATGACGAAGGATGATATATTAGGTAATCTGTCTATTCAATTTGAACCTGTTGATGGGTTATTCCTCAAATCGAGCTTAGGTACAAGTATAAGCCATTCACGACGGGATTTGTTTGCAAGTCGCTTCAGCAACCGCGGCGGTCGCGGGTCAAATGGCCTGGCAATAATTGCAAGAGCCAATATTCAATCTTTTTTAAATGAAAATACCATTACTTACATAAAAGATTTTGATATACACCGCATTAACCTTTTAGGTGGTTTTACTTTACAAAAAGAGATTGGGATGCGTGACCAGATGTCAAATACCCAATTTCCAAATGATATTACAAAACAAAATGATATAGGTGCAGGAACACAGGAAGGAGGGCCAAATATCTCCTCAACAAAGTGGGATTGGTCTATGGCTTCTTATTTAACCCGCTTGAATTATGTTTACAATAATAGATACCTGGCCACCTTTACTTACAGAGCAGATGGTTCATCAAAATTTGGAAAGGGAAACAAATGGGCTTCGTTTCCATCGGCCGCTATAGCCTGGCGTGTCAATGAAGAGAATTTTGTCCGGACTCTTGATTTGTTTTCCAATTTGAAACTGCGCGCCAGTTGGGGTGTTACTGGCAATTCCGAAATTGGGTCATACCAGTCATTATCCAGATTTGGCTTAACAACGTATTCATTTAATAATCGGGAAGAAAGTGCCTTTTACCCAAACAGCATTGCCAATCCTAATTTAAAATGGGAATCTACTACACAGTATGATATTGGAATTGACATTGGCTTTATGGATAACAGAGTTGCAGTAGAAGCAGATTATTACCAAAAATTCACAAAAGATGGCCTGATGGGGGTGACACTTCCTTACAATTCGGGTTTTAATACAGCCACCATGAACCTGGCAAAAGTAGAAAACAAAGGATTGGAATTAACCTTACGTGCTGACCCATTTATTGGTGACTTTAAATGGAATATTTCAGTTATTTATTCTAGAAACCGAAATGAAGTTACCGACCTTTCTGGAATCGGACCTATTTATGGAGCTAATGTTTCATCTGATTTTAAATGGGCTAATGCAACTGTAGTACAAGAAGGTTATCCAATGGGTATGTTTTACGGATTCAGGACTGGAGGCGTATTTGATGATGATAATGATGTTCAGATGTGGGAGAATGGTTTTCAGGCAGGAACAGCCAGCCCCGGCGATTATAAATATTTTGACATGAACGGGGATGGAAAACTTAACAATGACGATCGTGAATTTATTGGAAATCCTCACCCTGATTTTATTGCAGGTATCACCAATAATTTTTCGTATAAAAATTTCGACCTTTCTGTTTTTCTTCAGGGAGTTTACGGCAACGATGTCCTGAATGTTAACAAATGGCAGTTATATGGTGGAGGATTCGAAACCAATAAAGCTATTGAATGGTATGAAAAAAGATGGACACCAGATAATCCCAAGGCTGAGTGGCCCCGATTTGGAAGGAACAGTCAGGTAGGGACAAATATTGAAAGTTGGGTTATAGAAGATGGTTCATTCCTGCGTTTAAGAAGTTTGGCATTAGGATACAATATTACTCCAGGTAAAACAAATTGGATTCAGCTAAGCGGAGATAACCTGTTTCTTTTAACAAAATATTCCGGATACGATCCGGATGTTAACACCATGATGGGAGGAGGAAGCAATTACTCATTGGGTATTGATAATGGCGCTTATCCTAGTGCCAGGGTTTTTAAACTTGGTGTAAGTATAATTTTTTAGCAATAAATAAATTTAAAAAATTAATAAAAATGAAAAAAATAATATATGCGGGATTCATTGGGGTGATATTATTTTTGGTAACATCATGCCATGAAGAATTTTTGAGTGAAACACCATATAGTTTCATAGGGCCTGAAAATTTTTACAATAATGCCGATGAATTGGAGTTGCTGGTTAATTCTGTTTATTCATGGGGAGATAATAGTGGCAGCGATATGTATGGCCGCAACTGGTTTTTGGTTGCAGAAACACCTGCCCCGGCTATTACCAACAATTTTGGCGCCACAAATAGACGGCAGATGTTGGATTCATGGACGTATTCGGCAAGTATTGATCCTTTTCCTCCAATTTGGAGAGAACTTTACAGGCACATAAACAGGGCCAATGCGGTTATTACAAATGGTGCCCTAATCGATGACAATAAGGAAGAACCAGCCGGTTACAATAAAGTTGACAGAGTTATAGCCGAGGCTCGCTTTCACAGGGCATTGCTTTATTTCTATTTAACCGAATTCTGGGGCGATGTTCCGCTGAGAACGGAAGAGGTTGCCAGTTTGGATAACCTTTATATCGGACGTACCCCGATTGATGAGGTACAGGAAGTTATTATCGATGATCTTAAATTTGCGGAATCCAAATTACCGCAATGGACTGAATATACGGATAACGACAGAAACATTGGCCGGATTTGCAAGGCCGCGGCACAAGCGTTGCTGGCAAAAGTATATCTTACAACCGGGCAATATTCTGACGCATCGTCTTATTGCGATAAAATCATTAACGCAGGTATCCATGGGTTAGCAACGAATTACAAAGATTTATGGTTTATGCATAACCCCAGTGGAAGTGAAAATTATTCTGCCCTGAATTATGAAATTATTTATGATATTCAACATTCCCGCTCGATGGGTAAAGGGGGAAGATTATCAGTTAACATTGCCCCAAGAAACTCAGGCTTGGCACAAAACCAGTTTACCGCCTTTGCTGCCGAATATTGGTTTGTTAAGTCTTTTGAAGAAGGAGATGACAGGTTGGATGGTTCGTTTTTAATGGAATACCGCACTACCAGTAACTTTGAAGGATATAAGAAGGGTGATCTTGTGCGGTTTGATGTAGACAATATTCTTACTGATGGTTACAGTGAGCACGGTCCTGCAGTGTTAAAATGGCTTGATCCGGATCCTACGTTTTCTGGTAATGAAGAACCCAACTATACGTTTATCCGCTATTCCGACGTACTTTTAATGAAAGCAGAGGCGCTCGATAAGCTGGGAAAGACCAGCGATGCATATCATTATGTGAATATTGTTCGCCGCCGGGCGTTTGGGCTAGACACTAATACGCCGGCACCTGAAGTTGACTGGGCTGTAGGGTCAATGGAAAATTTCAGGAAAGAATTGTATATTGAACGTTTAAAAGAACTCAATATGGAATCGTGGGGAACGGTTGATTTGAGAAGGCTTTGGGATGTTGCTGCACCTATTGCAGAAATGAGTTCAAAGATGGTAATTATTCAAAAGGATGCATCGGGTAAAGATAAAGAAGTAACGAATGCTTCACCAAAAAACGATATAAATCCTACGGATAAATATAAATTATTTCCCTTGCCAACCGATGTTATGGACCGAAATCCGGAGTTG
>CAYMXK010000358.1:0-5107 GCA_964393915.1 uncultured Prolixibacteraceae bacterium | reverse complement strand
AATGCCAAAAATGTGAATATGACCAGAGTTTTCAATAAATAAGCTTTCATCTGTTTTCTTAAATTTTCCTCATTTTCTTTACTGCGCTATTGAAAATTTTAAATTAGTCACTACTGATCCAAATCAACTAACCAAAATATTTGGATATGAAGCCAATTATATTCCCAATTACATAACCGGAATAATAGAACAGATCATTTAAATTCATCCAGGACAGTAACATATTTACACATACAAGTCCGAAAAACAGAGTTAAAAAAATCCACATGGTCTTCTTTGTCTTTGCCATTGCTATTTTTTTTAGTGATATCCAATTAAATTAGCCAGAGGCTGTTTCAGGCGAAGTGATTTCTTTTTTCGCCAGGCAGTCAATAAGATTCACAAAGTATTAAAACAGAAACACCCAAACTTCAACCTATTCCTTCCATTTCATACTTTAAGGCAAATAATGTACTGCTGAAACAACCTCTGGTTTTAATGCGTGATTAATTCCATGTTCCAACCGGATTATTAGTCCCAACAAGAACAATAGTCTCGTCTGTGTTTTCCAGGGCAGATCGAAGTTTTCCGCTGATCCATCCAAACACGTATCCAACGGCCTTGAGGAAATCTCCTGATTCACCACCATTGCATTGAAGTAACTCATCTTTAGTTAATTCAATAATTGCATGAGATTTAAAATTTTCCATAATAAAAGATTCTATTCATTTTCTTTCATAGCCGGCAATATAGCCAGCCTCGTATCCTTCCTTAAATTTATCCCAGTTATCAACAACATAGCTTATTGTTGCTATTATTGCAAGGGTCGTTCCTACGACTGACCAGAATCCCCCTTCCAAATTCTTCAACTCTTTTTCATTCAATTCAATCATAATGCGTAAGTTTAATTTCACTCCTACTCTGTTATAGGTTTTTCGGAATCCACCCGGTTTAGTGCACAGAAACCTGGACTAAGATAGAGTGGCAGCGTGCAGTTAAAAAGCACAGAACTTCTTATATCGAAGAAACCGCCGTTTATTTTTTGCGCCTTACTTCTGGGTATGGCCTTTAATGAATAACTTATCTCCAATTCGTGCCCGTTGGAAAAATAAAAAGATTGCCGTTGCTTGGAATACCCGATTTCAACACCCAAATCGCGGCAGTAATCCATATCTGCATAAAGCTGCCGCCTGCTAATCCCCAACCTGCCCGACAGCTCGTCAGGAGTGCCGGTCCTCCCCCACCTGATCAGATCATTCATTCTTTTTAACCGCTCCAGTTGTTCAATTGCCTTCATAACCTGCCTCCTTTAATTTTCATCTCATTTTAGTTGTTAGTTTTTAAAGGTATATCTCATTGCCATTGTCTTTTATTCTGCATTCGATAGAATGCCAGCGCATTTCGATGTATCTCCCATGAAAATTATAATGTTCCTCTTGTGCGATCCGCTAGCCGGAGGATCATGGTCGTTTCATCCCATAATAGTTTCAGACCGTCACCTTCGGTAGCTGCTTTTGCCACAACGAATAATACAAACCTCCCTCTGACCAGAGCTGCTGGTGGGTACCTTCTTCCATCAACCTGCCGGATTGCAGCACCACTATCTTGTCGGCATTCACAACGGTACTCAGACGGTGTGCGATTATCACCACCGTAACCCCTTCGTTCTTTAACCGGTTAATGGTTTCAAGCACATACATTTCCGATTCGGTATCCAGGGATGAGGTGGCTTCATCCAATACAAGAATCTTTGGATAGCGGTAAAGGGCCCTGGCAATGGCCAGCCGTTGCCTCTGTCCGCCCGACAGGGTAGCGCCGTGCTCGCCTACATAAGTATTAAACCCATTGGGTAGTTTCTCTATAAATCCGTCCATCCCCAACTGCCTGCAAATACCCAGGATGCGGGGCATATCCGGATGAAATTCGCCCACTGCGATATTGGAGATAATATTTCCATTGAAAAGATCAAGATTCTGAGGGACAATACCCACCATTTGCCTGAGACTGTTACTGCTGATATAAGAAATGCTGACCCCTCCAATATATATTGCCCCGCCGTTGAGGGGGTAAAGTTTCTGCAACAAAGCCGCAATGGTTGTTTTTCCTGAGCCACTCTCCCCGATTATGGCAGTAATCTCCCCCGATTTCATAGTAAGATTAAAATCATCGAAAACATCGGTGCGGGTTCCATAACTGAATTTTACGTTCCTGAATTCAATATCCCCCGGGGCAATCTCCCCGGCATCAATCAGGTTCTCTTCGCTTTCAAGCTCCAGATCCATGATTTCGAAAAGCCGGTCAGCGGCGATTGTGGCATTCTGAAAAGTCTTGTTCATTCCGATAACACCAGAGACCGGACCGGTAAAATAACCAATCAGCGCATAAAAAGACATCAATTCTCCTGGAGTAATTTCCTGTCGCAAAACAAACAGACTGCCCACCCAAAGAAGAATAATCGTAAAGATCCGGCTGATAAACATGGACGAATTACCGGAAAAAACGCCGTTGAGTCCTGATTTATAAGCAGAATACAGCAAGGAAGTAAATCGGGTTTCTGTTTTCAGGTTGGCAAACTCTTCGATAGCCAATTGTTTGATGGTCCTGACCGAGTTAAGTGATTCGATAAGCTGGGCTTCCAGTTCAGCGGCCTGCTCCATTATCTTTCGCTCCCGCTTTTTGTTTAACCTGTTGGTTAGTATATAAACTATTGAATACAATGGGATGACCATCAGAATGATCAATGACAGCCTCCAACTGTAAATAAACATCAGCATAAAAGCAAAAAACAGGATAAACAGATTGACGATAAAACTTATCATAATGTCATTAATGAAAACCCTGATTTTAACGGCATCATTAATTCTGGAAACGATTTCACCTGTCCGCATGGAATCAAAAAAGTATTGGGGCAATTTCAGAAGATGTTTATAGTAGCCTAATATAAGCTTTGCATCAATAAGTTGCCCGGTCTTCAGAACAAAAACGGATTGCATGACTCCCATAAATACCTGGAAAAGCAATATAACCACCATCGCCACACTTAGCAGGTTCAATAAATTAATATTTCCGTTCAGCAGTACATGGTCGGTTATTTTCTGAATATACACCGAAGTCGACAAACCCAGAATGGTAAATACCATAGCTCCCAGCAATGCCTGCAGAAGAATATACCTGTGAGGATAGAGGAGGAAACGGAACCGTTTGAGGTTGGATACCTGCTCGTTTCGCGGCATAAAGGCTTCTGATGGGGCAATCAGGATCAGCACTCCGGTCCACTCCTTCAAAAATTCCGCATGGTTTTTCTTCTCCATTTGCCCTGTTCCCGGGTCCATATATTTAATAAATCTATCGGTAACCTTATATATGACCACATAATGCTGTAGTCGGTCGTTAATGATTACATGCGCAATTGCAGGCACGGGCACGGTCATCAGTGCTTCGGGCGTGGCCTTTACTCCCTTGGCCGACATTCCCATTTTTTCGGCAGCTTTGATCAAACCCCATGCATTGGTTCCCTTGTCGTCGGTTCCTGCCCATTGCCTGATCTTTGAAACAGGCAGTCTCAATCTGAAATGAGCAGCCACCGAGGCCAGACATGCTGCCCCACAATCTGAAATATCGCGTTGTTTTAGGTTAACATTCATAACTTCAGTGTTAATTCTGATCAGGAATAACCTGCGGATTGAGCCATTTGTCCGTCTTGTCAAACATAAGCTGGGCAAGGGTCCGTTCCGTCACCTTAAACCTTACTGTTGCGGTGAATCCTTTCCTGAACTCTCCGGCATAGCCATTCTTCAGGGTTAGTTGTGATTCGTTCAAACTCGAGCGTACCCTGAAATAGGGCTGGTTATTCATAAGATAAACCTCCTTTGAAATGTCGATGACCTTCCCTGATGCAAATCCCCACAGGCTATGGTTATAGGCATCCACCTGGTAAATTGCGTCCATTCCGGCATTCAGGTACCCGATATCTTTGGGCAGCACATAGGCCTCTGAAACAAGGTCACCATCAGGACTGATCACAGCAATTACCTGTCCGGCGGTAACGTATCCCGCAGGCCTGACTCCGGTGTAGTGAACAATGTGCCCTGTAAATGGGGCAGTTATATAATAGTTGCTGATTTCCTTTTCAATCTCCCTGATCTCTGCCGCCTGCCTGCTGATTATGGCCTGGTAATCGGCAGCCAATTTCTGCCATTCTGCCTGCCGGCTGCGTTTGTAAATCTCAGCCTCCTCCACACTCCGGGACAAATTATAATCAGCGTCTTCCATTTCAGTTGCCGGTACCAGCCGCAGAGAATACAAGTGCTTCACCCGCTCATGTGCTTTTCGCAGAAATTCAGTTTTCTCATCCAGCTCCCGTAACTTTTGCCTGTATTCAGAATAACCCGCACGGTAAAGGGAGGTTGTAAGGCCCTCAGGTTTTCCTGAAAGTAAATATCCGATATCGGCCAAATACGCCCTGTTTTCATCAATAAGAGTCCCGATGTGCAAAATTCTTTCCATCAATTTGCTGTTGTTAAGCCATATCAGGGTATCACCCAACTTCACCAGCTTATTCTCTTCGCAGCTGGTTTTTATGACTTCCCCTGAGAGCGGGGCAATAAGCTGCACCGGCTCGGCCGATGAACGGAATATTCCCCGGGCCAGGACTGTTATATCCGTCTTCAGTCCAAACAGGGAAGTTATTGAAACCAGCAACAAAGCCAGAACCGACAAATAGATCACCTGCGACAGTGTATTGAACTTCGAAAAATGGGTTTCAACCGATAAGTCAATGATTTCCTGTGGAAAAATCTTCTTCATTGTTTTGCACATTCAGGTTATAGTTGAAAATACCGGGGTTTGATGGTATTGTTCAGAGATTGTACAAGTTTACAAAAATATTTGTACTAAACAATAATTTTATTATGAATTTATTTTCAGATTAAAACAACATAATGACTATATATGCCTATTTATGAGGTTTTTAGGTCATTTTTTCTGATGTGAAAAATTTTTTCATGTCCACACATTGTCATCATTGGTAGCCACCAAGGCACCAAGACACCAAGGGAGAAACCGGAATGAACTTTCAAATCTTAACCGCAATGGACGCAAAGTTCTACGCAAAGGGCGCAAATGGTAA
>CAYMXK010000357.1:0-5135 GCA_964393915.1 uncultured Prolixibacteraceae bacterium | reverse complement strand
AGTCTGCCGACGGCAAAGTGCACATCACCTATACCCACAACCGCACGGAAGTGTCGTATGTGGTGCTTTCGAGATAGAGGAAACAGCACAGAAGTATCGTACATGTTGCTATCGAGATAAAAAACAATTTCACAATAGTGTCGCTTGATGTGCTTTCGGGATGAAAATCCGGCTTAAGGAGGTATTGCGTAAAATGCTGCCGGGATGAAAACAAGCGTACGGAGGTAGCAAATGGCGCTGCCGGGATCAAAATCTGGTGCACTGAACCACTTGTGACGCTGCCTGAATGGAAACAGGCTCACAGAGGTATTGCATATGGTGCATTATAAAAATCAGGCATACGGAGATGTCAAAAGTGGCGCTGTCGCTATGAAAAACAGGTAAACGGAAGCGTCGCGTGCATTGCTGACGCAGTGAAAAACTGTTGCACGGAAGTATCACACATAGTGCTGCCTATATATAAAAAGCAACCGCACTGAAGTATCTTATTATGGTGCTGTCAGGATGAAAAACAGGCACATAAAGGTCCACAAGTGGCGCTGTCAATGAAAAACAGCCAATCGGAAGGTTCACACATGGCGCTGACAGGATGGAAAGCAGGCACTTTTGTATGCATGCATGGTAGGGTTAAACGCCATCTGCGGATATTTAGTTTATAGATATCTATAAATGTCAGACGTCGTCTATATAAATAACCAGCCTTTTGTACGCGAGACCATCCGGATAAAAAACATGGTTTCCGATTGCTGTACCCTGATGGCGAAAATGCTGCTGGAGTCGGCGGCTATCCGGGTGGAGCAGATCGAGCCGGGAAAGGCGGTGATTTTGATGCGCGACCCCGACAGTGAACTGGAGAAGGCCGGGCAGCTCCTCTCCACCGCGGGCATGGGCATTATCAAAACCAGGGACGAGGTCATCTCCGACAAGATAAAGCTGGCCGTGATCGACCTGATCCACCGAATGAACAACGTCAACTCAATCATACAAAAATCTGATTACCTGGTGGAGAAGCTGGGCATGAGTTACCAGCAACTCTCCAAAATTTTCTCCAGACACCACACGGTGACCCTCGAAAAATACATTATCCTCAACAAAATTGAACGCATAAAGGAGCTGATCGACCAGGACGAGTTTTCACTCACCGAAATTGCCTACATGATGGACTACAGCAGTGTAGCCTATTTATCGGCACAATTCAGGAAATATACCGGCTACGCGGTATCGGACTATAAGCAGGGTTTGGGGAAAAAGATGCCAATAAACAGGATCGGGGAAGACTGAAAATCCTTACAGGTCCTTATTTAAGATACTGATTCACAATGTGTAAGTAAAAAATACCGGGGATACCTCCGGTATTTTTTTGTTTATACATTTTATGAGTTAGTACTTTATTTAAACAGACTTATTCAAGTTTATTTTAGTCCCTTATACTTGAATTGCAATTTTTAAATCCCAACGAAAGGAGACAGAGGTCTCCTTTCTTTTTTTTATATACCCCCTACATCCTTTCCGGCATTTCGATTCCCAGCATGCCCATCCCGTTTTTCAGGATATCCACCACTACCGACGACAGCACCAGCCTGAAGTTGCGTTTGCACGCATCGGGCTCGTTCAGGATCGAATGGTCGTGGTAAAACTGGTTGAACTGCCGGGTCAGCTCGTAACAATAATTGGCCAGTACCGCGGGCGAATATTCATTGCCCGACTGCTCCACAGCCTCAGGGAAAAGCGATATGGTTTTCAGCAGCTCCCGCTCCTTCTCTGCCAGATCGCCGGCCTGCGACAAATCTGCTGAGATTTCAGTACCGTTGTCTGCGGCTTTGCGCAGCACCGACCTGATGCGGGCATGCGTATATTGAATAAACGGCCCGGTATTGCCGTTGAAATCGATCGATTCCTCCGGATTGAAAGTCATGTTCTTCCGCGGATCCACCTTCAGGATAAAATATTTTAAGGCACCCAGGGCGATCATCCTGTAGGTCCGGTCGGCTTCCTCCTCCGGAAGTCCTTCGAGTTTGCCCAGCTCCTCTCCCATTTTGCGCGCCACGTCCACCATTCCGGCCATCAGGTCATCTGCGTCCACAACGGTACCTTCGCGTGATTTCATTTTCCCCGACGGCAGTTCCACCATCCCGTAGGAAAAGTGGTAGAGCCCCTTGCCCCATTCATAGCCCAGCATATCGAGCAGTATCGACAGCACCTGGAAATGGTAATTCTGCTCATTGCCCACCACGTATATCATTTTATCGATCGGATAGTCCTCAAAACGCATCCTCGCCGTGCCGATATCCTGGGTCATGTACACCGAAGTGCCGTCTCTGCGCAGCAGCAGCTTGTGGTCGAGCCCCTCTCCGGTGAGGTCGGCCCATACAGAAGTATCTTCCTTCTGATAGAAAATCTGCTCTTTGACACCCCTGAGTACCTCGTCCCTGCCCGACAGGTAGGTCTCCGATTCGTAATAAATCTTGTCGAAATCAACGCCCAGCTCCTTGTAGGTAACGTCAAACCCTTCGTACACCCAGCCGTTCATCATTTTCCAGAGGCTGACGGTCTCCTGGTCGCCCGATTCCCATTTCCGGAGCAGGTCGCGGACCGCCATAATGGATGGGGCCCTGTTTTCGGCCTCCTCCTGCGTCATTCCTTCTGCCACCAGTTCTGCGGTCTCCTTTTTGTAATGTTTGTCGAACATCACGTAAAAATCGCCCACCAGGTGGTCGCCCTTGATGCCGGTGCTCTCCGGCGTGCGGCCGTTGCCCCACTGCTGCCAGGCATACATCGACTTGCAGATGTGTATTCCGCGGTCGTTGACGATGTTGGTTTTCACCACCTTTTTGCCGTTGCCCTTCAGTATTTCGGCAAGGGAGTATCCGAGGAGGTTGTTCCGGATGTGTCCGAGGTGCAGGGGTTTGTTGGTATTGGGTGATGAATATTCGATCATGACCATCTCCGGGTCGTCGCCGGCTACCTTCAGTCCATAGCCGGGGAGGGTGTAAGCCCGGCTGAGCGACTTCAACCACCAGTCGTTACATATGGTGAGGTTGAGAAATCCCTTTACCACATTGAAATCCTCCACTTCATCCACCTGGTCCACCAGGTATTCACCCAGTAACCGTGCGGTATCCTCGGGTGATTTTTTGGCGTGCCTGACGATGGGGAACACCACAAAAGTGTAATCGCCGGTAAACTCCTTGCGGGTTTGCTGGAGCTGAACCACGTTTTTTTCGGGAACGAAACCGAAGAGATTTTCGATTGCCATGGCAATTTTCTCCTGAAGCAGAATTTCAATATTCATGTGTACTTTTAAATTATGAAGGTGCAAAGATATAGTTTTTAAAAAAGAGCAGCCTTCCATTGCTGAAAGGCTGCAGTAAGGTGAGAAAAAAGTTAAAGTTTTATTTTAATAAAGTCCCTGCAAAGATAACAAAATATCGCAGTTTTTTTGCCACGAATGCACGAATAGTACCCCCGATAGAATCGTTTTTTTTCGTGCAAATTCGTGTAATTCGTGGATAAATAAATTTGTCATACCGAGGGGCGAAGCTCCGAGGGACTTATAAACCCAATCTGTGTATAACCAGCCCCGATCGCAGTTTAGGCTCAAACCACGTCGTTTTCGGCGGCATGATATTCCCCGAATCGGCGATGTTGATCAACTGGTCCATCGATACCGGATACAGCGCGAAAGCCACCTTCATCTCCCCGGCATCCACGCGGCGTTTCAGCTCACCCAGACCACGGATCCCGCCCACAAAATCGATGCGCTTCGATGTCCGCAGGTCGCCGATGCCAAGTATCGGTTCCAGAATCTGAGCCGACAGGATGGTTACATCGAGCACGCCGATGGGATCGCTGTCGTTGTAAGTACCTGGCCTGGCCGACAGTTGGTACCAGTTGCCCTCAAGGTACATCGAAAACTGGTGGAGGCGTTGCGGTTTGAAGATCTCCTGACCCATTTTTTCCACTTCGAAGCCCCTTCCGAGAGCTTCCACAAATTCGCTCCCCGACAGTCCGTTGAGGTCTTTCACCAGCCGGTTGTAGTCGATGATTTGCAGCTGGTTATCAGGAAAATGGACGGCCATGAAGAAATTGTACTCCTCGTTGCCGGTATGGTTGGGGTTTTGCGCCCTTTTTTCGGCCCCGATACGGGCTGCCGCTGCCGTGCGGTGATGCCCGTCGGCCACGTAGGTGGAGGGGACCCTGGTGGCAAAAAGTTGCTCGATCCGGGCGTTGATCTCCGGGTCGTATACCGGCCAGAAATGATGTCCGAAGCCATCTTCGGCCACAAAATCATACTCCGCAGGTTCGGAGGAGACGATGCGCTGAACGATTTCATCGATTTCGGGAACCGCCTTATAGGAAAAGAACACTGGTTCAATATTGGCATTCAGGTAGCGGGTCAGCACCATGCGGTCCTCTTCTTTATCCGGACGTGTCAGTTCGTGCTTTTTGATTATGCCCTCCTCGTAATCGGAAGTGGCGGCACAGCCCACCATCCCATACTGCGTGCGCCCGTTCATGGTTTGTGCGTAAATATAGTAACGGGCTTCGGTATCTTCGAGGAGCCACCCGTTGTCCTGAAAGGCGGTAAAATTTTCCACCGACTTGCTGTACACCTCGTCGGAATGGACGTCAGTACCCGGAGGGCAGTCAATTTCGGCACGGGTGATGTGCAGCAGTGAACGCTTCTTGCCGGCAGCCATTTGGGCAGCCTCCTCGCTGTTCATTACATCGTAGGGCAAACATGCCACTTCTTCGGCAAACTGACGGGGAGGGCGAAGCCCTTTGAATGGTTTTATAATTGCCATAATCCTGAAATTGTTACTTGTTTTGAAATAGTTACGTGTTGTATGTTAACGGTTAACCTGGCAGGTAGTATCTCCTGTCAGAAAGAATTCAACAATCTGTTCGGCGGCAGCCACTCCTGCGTTGGTGTTGGCCTCAGCGGTCTGTGCGCCTGATTTTTTTGGGGTCGCATAATATCGTCCGGGAAATTTTTCGATAAAAACCGCCTTTTTGTCCGGCTCGATATCCGAGAGGTACTTCACATCGGTGCGCTCTTCCATAAACCTGATCAGGTCCTCTTCATTGATAACCTCCTTACGGGCGGTATTAACGATCAGGGCGCCCTTTTTTAA
>CAYMXK010000356.1:0-5150 GCA_964393915.1 uncultured Prolixibacteraceae bacterium | reverse complement strand
GCACGGCAAGTATTAAGTACCATACGAATTTCGCCGGAAGGAAGCTTTAAAGTAGCATACTTGCCTTCCCGAGAGGTCAATTGAGCATAGGTTCCTGCACTACGTGCCATAACACCCCCTTGTCCGGGTTGTAGCTCAATGTTGTGAACAAGGGTGCCGAGTGGTATTTCTGATAAGGGCAATGTATTCCCGATTTCAGGATCTATCCCGCTGCCACTGATTACTTTTTGGCCTACCTGCAACCCGTTCGGGGCCAAAATGTAACGCTTTTCACTGTCCTCGTAAATTAACAAGGCAATGTTGGCAGTACGGTTCGGATCGTACTGAATGGAATCGACAGTCGCAGAAATTCCGTCTTTGTTTCTTTTGAAATCAATAATACGGTACTTCCGCTTGTGTCCCCCACCTATATACCTCATTGTCATGCGGCCCTGGTTATTGCGACCACCAGTCCTCCGCAGGGGCTCTAACAATGATTTCTCAGGCGTAGAAGCAGTAATTGCGTCAAAAGCACTGATAATCTTGTGCCTCTGACCCGGTGTTACTGGATTAAATTTTCTTACTGCCATTTTATATTAAATATTACTGTAAAAATCAATCGTATCTCCTTCTACAAGCGTAACTATCGCTTTCTTGTAGCTATTGGTCTTCCCGGAAATTACGCCTGATTTGGTGAATCTCGATTTCTTCTTTCCACCATAAATCATCGTATTGACCGTATCTACCGAAACACTGTAAAGGCTTTCCACGGCTTTCTTGATCTGAACCTTGGACGCCTTCCTGTCAACAACAAACCCATAGCGGTTAAAACGCTCTCCCAGGGCTGTCATTTTTTCGGTTACAATGGGCTTTATTAATATATTCATCGTATTATATTGTCTTAAAGCTTAAATACTTCTTCAATCTTTTCAATCGAACCTTCAAAAATAATTAGAGATTTTGCATTGAGTATCTGATAAGTTGTTAATTCCGAAGCAGTTACAACTAATACACCCGGCAAATTTCTGGAGGACAAATATAGATTTTTATTTTCTTCCGGTAAAACGAAAACTGACTTTTTATCAGTTATTTTCAGATTGTTGGCAATTGTTATAAATTCCTTCGTTTTTGGCGCTGCCATTTCGAAGTTCTCAACAACTAAAATATTGTTATCAAGTGCTTTATAAGTAAGTGCCGATTTCCTGGCCAATTGTTTTACTTTTTTGTTAAGCTTGAAGCCATAGTTCCTGGGGCGTGGTCCGAATACACGGCCTCCCCCAACGAAAACAGGAGATGTAATGGCACCTGCACGTGCAGTACCTGTACCCTTCTGCTTTTTGATCTTCCTGGTACTTCCTGCAATTTCGCCACGCTCCTTGCTTTTATGCGTTCCCTGCCTCTGATTTGCCATATATTGTTTAACATCGAGATATATGGCATGATCATTTGGCTCAATCCCGAAAATCTGTTCATTCAGTGTAACAGTTCTTCCGGTCTCTGTTCCTTTAATATTTAATACACTTAATTCCATTGTTTCCTGATTGTAATGTAAGAACCTTTAGGACCCGGAATTGAACCTCTGAGAATGATAAGGTTTTGCTCGGGAATTACTTTAATCACCAAGAGGTTTTCAATGGTTACTTTATCACCACCCATGCGGCCAGCCATACGTATACCTTTAAAAACCCTCGAAGGATAGGAGGATGCACCTACTGAACCAGGCGCCCTGAGCCTGTTGTGCTGACCATGCGTACTTTGTCCCACACCACTGAAGCCATGACGTTTTACCACACCTTGAAAACCTTTACCTTTAGAAACGCCTTCTACATCAACAAAATCATTTTCATGAAAAATGTCGACACTGATCACGTCTCCAAGATCAAAGTGCTCCTTGAAGGTGTCTTTAAACTCCTGAACTTTAATTTTGGGCGCTGTACCTGCCTTTTTGGCATGTCCGAATTCTGCTTTGGTAGCGCTCTTTTCGCGCTTGTCCTTAAAGCCTAACTGCAACGCATGGTAGCCGTCGTTTTCTACGGTCTTGACCTGTGTAACCACACAAGGACCGGCTTCAATCACAGTGCATGGGATGTTTTTCCCCTCAACACTGAATACGGATGTCATTCCGATTTTTTTTCCAATAATACCAGCCATTTTCGACTACTTTTTTTAATAATTAT
Organism: uncultured Prolixibacteraceae bacterium; assembly: GCA_964393915.1. GTDB lineage: Bacteria > Bacteroidota > Bacteroidia > Bacteroidales > Prolixibacteraceae > UBA1413. Next base: position 2,994 of record CAYMXK010000356.1, on the reverse strand, counting down.
CAAACTTTAATTTCTACCTCAACGCCACTGGGTAATTCCAGCTTCATTAACGCGTCGATGGTTTTTGCTGTTGAACTGTAAATGTCGATCAACCGCTTGTAAGACGATAACTGAAATTGTTCCCTTGATTTTTTGTTAACAAAGGTTGAGCGCAAAACAGTAAATACCCTCCGGTGTGTTGGCAGTGGTATTGGACCACTTACAACAGCACCCGTAGATTTAACCGTTTTAACGATCTTTTCAGCAGACTTGTCCACAAGATTGTGATCGTACGATTTCAGCTTGATCCTGATTTTTTGACTCATAATGAGAAATGATTAATTTTTATAATAAGTCTGTTCTTCCTTTAATCTCAGATAATACTTTCTCTGCCAGACTGCGCGGGACTTCCTCGTAATGACTGAATTCCATTGAAGAGGTAGCCCTACCTGACGAAAGTGTCCTAAGTACGGTAACGTATCCGAATTGCTCGGAAAGTGGCACTTTAGCGTGTATAACCCTGGCACCAGCCTTGGATTCCATATCGCTCACATGGCCCCTCCGGCGATTAAGGTCTCCGATGATATCACCCATGTATTCCTCAGGAGTTACAATCTCCAGTTTCATAACAGGCTCCAGCAGTTTGGGACCCGCTTTGGGAGCCGCAGAACGGAAAGCCTGTTTGGCGCATATCTCGAACGAGAGCTGGTCAGAGTCAACCGCATGAAATGATCCATCCAACAAGGTAACTTTCAGACTGTCGAGCGGATAACCGGCCAACGGACCATTTGAAAGTGATTCCTTGAAGCCCTTCTCAACAGAAGGTATGTATTCACGGGGAATATTCCCCCCCTTCACGTTGTCAATAAACTGAAGACCGGTTACCCCTTCGTCAGCAGGTTCCAGCTTAATGCTGATATCCGCAAATTTACCACGGCCACCGGTTTGTTTCTTGAAAACTTCACGAAGCTCAACAACCCTCGTAATTGATTCTTTATAAGCAACCTGGGGTGCCCCCTGGTTACACTCAACCTTGAACTCCCTTCTTAAACGGTCAACAATGATCTCCAGGTGGAGTTCCCCCATACCACGGATAACCGTCTGACCTGAGTCAGGATCGGTATTTACCCTGAAGGTGGGATCCTCTTCTGCCAGTTTAGACAAACCGTTCGACAGTTTATCCAGGTCCTTCTGTGATTTAGGTTCCACAGCAATACCGATAACCGGTTCCGGGAAAACCATGCTTTCCAGCTCAATCGGGTGACTTATCGCACACAGCGTATCACCTGTACGAATATCTTTGAAACCTACAGCGGCACAAATGTCACCGGCTTCAATGGTCTCTTTGGGATTCTGCTTGTTCGAGTGCATCTGGTATAAGCGTGAGATGCGTTCCTTCTTACCTGTACGGGTATTTAAAACCTGCATCCCGGAATCGATTTTACCAGAATATATCCGAATGTAGCAAAGACGTCCTACGAACGGGTCAGTGGCAATCTTGAATGCAAGGGCAGCAAGTGGTTCATCGGCATCTGGCTGACGCTCAATTTTTTCATCCTTGTCGCCGGGCTCACTTCCAACCACTGCACCAATATCCAGCGGACTGGGCAAATAAGCGCAAACTGCGTTCAGTAACCTCTGGATACCTTTGTTCTTGAAGGCCGAACCACACATCATCGGCACAATGCTGCCGCCGATGGTGGCTTTTCTGATTACTGAGTGAATTTCTTCGGCAGTAATGGAATCCGGATTGTCAAAGTATCTTTCCAACAATGCATCATCCTGTTGTGCAGCCTCTTCTATCAGTTTATCACGCCATTCAACTGCCTGCTCCAAGTATTCGGCAGGAATTTCCTCAATCACAAACTGAGTGCCTAACTGCTCATCTTCGAGCCAGCGAACGGCTTTCATCTCGATAAGATCAATAACTCCCATAAAGGTTTCTTCAGCACCGATAGGGATAACGAGCGGCACCGGGTTAGCCTTCAGTTTTTCGCGGATATCATTGTAAACTCGGAAAAAATCAGCTCCCTGGCGGTCCATTTTATTGACAAATGCAATAATTGGCACACCATATTTTCCTGCCTGTCTCCAAACGGTCTCAGATTGTGCCTCTACTCCTGCCACAGCACAGAAAAGGGCTACAGCGCCATCAAGAACACGCAGTGATCTTTCCACCTCAACGGTAAAATCAACGTGCCCCGGAGTATCAATAATATTAATTTTGTGTTCCTGATCGAGATATTTCCAAAATGTAGTGGTGGCAGCAGATGTAATGGTGATTCCCCTTTCCTGTTCCTGCTCCATCCAGTCCATGGTTGCAGCACCATCGTGCACCTCGCCCAACCTGTGGGTCAACCCTGTATAATAAAGTATACGCTCAGAAGTGGTGGTTTTTCCGGCGTCAATATGCGCCATAATACCAATGTTGCGCGTATAATTCAGATCTTGTTTTGCCATCTTAAATTTAATTTTCTAATCCTGTTTTCTATCTATTTTTCTACCCGATGACAACTTAGAATCTGAAATGTGCAAATGCACGGTTGGCTTCAGCCATACGGTGCGTATCTTCTTTCTTTTTGTATGCTCCACCTTCCTGATTGTATGCCGCTACAATTTCTGCTGACAATTTATCAGCCATCGATTTACCCGAACGTTTGGTGGCAAATATGATCAGGTTCTTAATACTGATGGCAACTTTGCGTTCGTTACGGATTTCCATGGGCACCTGGAAGTTGGCACCACCTACGCGGCGACTTTTTACCTCAACCTGGGGTGTAATGTTTTCAAGGGCTTTTTTCCAGACATCAAGTGGAGCAACCTCGTCGTTTTTCAATCTTTTACTTACAAGATCGAGTGTGTCATAGAATATGGTATAGGCAATCGACTTCTTGCCGTCTTTCATCAGGTCGTTAACAAACCTGGTCACCAATACATCGTTAAATCGGGGATCCGGCAGTATATGCCGCTTCTTTGGTTTCGACTTTCTCATTTTTAAACTTTTTAGTGTTATTT
>CAYMXK010000355.1:0-5150 GCA_964393915.1 uncultured Prolixibacteraceae bacterium | reverse complement strand
CCGGAGGCCGCCACGCTCCCGCTATAAATGTACCCGGCATGAGGTACGATCAGGGCCTGGGGCATTTTTCCCTGCCTGACAGAAGGTTTCGCCCTTTCGAAACAGGCTTTTACCTCTTCGAGTAATTTTTGCCTGTCAGCCGGATAAAACCTTCCTGCTACTGCCGGTTTGCGAATAATTCTATCTCTTTTCCCGGAAAACATTGTCTTCGTGTAATTTATTTGTTATTCAGTGTACGAATAGGAACACAATTGGTTTTCGCAAAATATATTTGCCGGAAACCAATTTATTTTAAATATAACCGATAATTCGTCATTTTCCTGATTATTCAGCAATAGTTCAATTTAATAACATTCAAATAATTAATCACTTTACAATGAAAAATGTCCTGAGAAATCTTTTTGCACTGTTGATTGTACTCCTGACCATTCCATCACTGGCCCAGACCGGGAAGATTGAATTTTCGGAGCATACGCTCAGCAATGGTCTGCATGTGATACTGCAGCCAGATAACACTACACCCAATGTGATAGTAAGTATTATGTACCATGTGGGGTCAAAGAATGAATTACCGGACCGCACAGGATTTGCGCACTTTTTTGAGCACCTGATGTTCGAAGGTACGGCCAATATTCCCCGCGGCCAGTTTACCCGGTATGTCGAGGAGGCCGGTGGTTCGTTAAATGCAGGCACCAATTTCGATTTTACCTTCTACTATGTTTTGCTTCCCTCCAATCAATTGGAACTTGGCTTGTGGCTCGAATCAGAGAGGCTCTTGCATGCAAGGGTCGACTCCATTGGTATCGCAACCCAGAAGGGTGTGGTTACCGAAGAAATGAAACAAACCAGGGATAACCGGCCATACGGCCGCCTGCTTATAGAAACGGTAAGCAGGGCATTTACAAAGCATCCCTACCGCTGGGATATCATTGGGGCCGAAGACCATATCCGCAATGCCAAAGACAATGAATTCAAAGAGTTTCATGATATGTTTTATGTCCCCAACAATGCCGTGCTGGTGATTGCAGGTGATATTAATGAAAAAGAAACCCTCCCCCTGATCGAAAAATATTTTGGAGAAATCCCCCGTGGAACGAAAGAAATTCGCAGGCCGCTGAGCAACGAGCCCAAAAGAATGGTTGAAGTTCGCGACACGGTATACGACAATATTCAATTACCTGCGGTTGTTCAGGCCTATCATATCCCCGGAAGGGGTACAAACGATTATTTTGCAGTTGAAATGCTGGGAAATCTGCTTTCACAGGGACAAAGCAGCAGGCTCTACCGCTCATTGGTCGACGAGCAACGCCTGGCTCTGCAGGTAATGGCAGTACCCCTCGGCTATGAACAACCTGGTCTTACCTTAATATTCGCCATTCCGCAAATAGGCGTAGATCCCAAAGTACTCGAAGATGCTTTAAACAAGGAGATGGATAAAGTGCGCAACGAGCTGATATCTGAGCAGGAAATCGAAAAGCTGAAGAACCAGTTCGAGAACCGTTTTGTAAACAGCAATACGACGATTGCAAGCCGGGCGCAGAATCTGGCACAGAATCATACTTTTTTTAAGGATGCCAACCGCATCAACACCACACTCGACGAATATCTGTCGGTCACCAGGGAGGATATCCTCAGGGCTGCCCGGGAGTATTTTCGGGAAGATAACCGTGTAGTGCTCTATTTTTTACCGAAAAATCAAATGAATTAAAAATAAAACCTGCCCGAAACGGACAGGAATAAAAGAAATCAGATGAAGAAGATTATATTTTTACTTTTTGCCGGGTTGATACTCGCTTTTAACCTTAATGCACAACTTGACAGAACGCAACCTCCAAAGCCGGGACCGGCACCTGTGATCAATATTGGCGATTACAATTTATTTACCCTTTCAAACGGGTTAAAGGTAATTGTGGTGGAGAACCATAAAACCCCTGTCATATCCTGGCAGCTTACCCTGGATGTTGATCCGGTCATGGAAGGTGAACACAAAGGCTTTGTGGACCTGGCAGGCCAGCTATTGCGCACCGGAACAAAAAACCGCAGCAAACAGCAGATTGACGAAGAGGTTGACTTTATTGGGGCTTCACTGAGTACTTTTTCTACCGGAATATTCGGCTCCTCGCTCACACGACATAAGGAGAAACTCCTTGAACTGATGTCGGATGTATTGTTGAATCCGGCATTCCCGCAGGAAGAACTGGATAAAATGATCACACAGTCCGTCTCGGGTTTAACCTCCCAGGAGAGCGATGCCAACAGTATGGTGGATAACATGATCAATTCTGTAGTTTACGGTTCATCTCATCCCTACGGTGAAGTAGTAACCAAAGAAAGCCTGGGCTCTGTTACCAGAGAACACATCACCAATTATTACAATACCTGGTTCAGGCCAAATACCGCTTATCTTGTAATTGTCGGCAACATTACCACTAAAGAGGCAAAAAATCTGGCCGGCAAATATTTTAAAGACTGGAAAAAAGGGGATGTCCCCAATTCAAACTACGCCTCCCCCCATCCGCCTCAGGTAAATAAAGTGGCATTTGCCAATCGCGATGGAGCCGTTCAGAGCGTACTCGCTGTTTCCTATCCAATAGACCTTAAGCCTGGCTCACCCGATGCGATAAAAGCCAGTGTAATGAACAGCGTCCTGGGTGGTGGCGTATTTTCAGGCCGCCTGATGCAGAACCTCAGGGAAGACAAGGCATATACTTATGGCGCGCGTTCTTCCCTGTCATCTGACAAACTCACAGGCAGCTTTACTGCCCGGACGGAAGTGGGGAACAATGTTACTGACAGTGCCCTGGTAGAAATCCTCTATGAAATGGATCGCCTTGTAAAAGAGCCAGTCGACCAAAAGTCGCTCGACCTTGTAAAGAATTTCATGAATGGGAACTTTGCCAGGTCCCTCGAGAGCCCACGTACAATTGCCAACTTTGCACTTAATATTGAAAGATATAAGTTACCAAAGGACTATTACAAAACATATCTTGAAAAACTGGCAGCCGTGACAGTTGAAGATGTGTCGGCGATGGCAGCCAAATATATCAAACCTGAAAACGCATGGATAATTGTTGGAGGAAACAAAGATGAAGTCTCTCCCAAATTGAAGCGTTTCAGCCAGGGTGGTGAAATCCTCTTCTTTGATGCTTATGGAAGAAGAACAGAAAACACGGATGCTGCCATACCCTCAGACATGACCGCAGAAAAAGTCATTGAAAATTACATCAATGCCATTGGAGGCGAAGCCAGGCTCAGTGAAATTACAGACCTGGTAATAAAAATGTCGGCCGAAATGCAGGGCATGACCATTGAAATGGAATCTAACCAGAAAGCCCCCGGAAAAATTCTGTTAACTACAAGTATGGGTGGAAATGTTTTGCAAAAACAGGTTTTTGACGGAGAACGCGGAATGGTAAGTGCCATGGGACAAAACATGGAATTATCAGGCAAACAATTGTCGGATATGAAAATGCAGGCCAAACTGAACCTCGAAATGGAATACAAAAGCCTTGGCTTCGGACTTAAATTACTCGACCCCGACAATATCGACGGCAAACCGGTTTACAAGGTACAGATAACAAGTCCTGAAGGTACCGTCAAAACTGAGTTCTTCGATGTCACCACCGGATTGAAGGTACGCACGGTATCTTCGCAGGACACCCAGATGGGGCCCATGACCATTACTGTTAATTATGGAGATTACCGCGAAGTGGCGAATGTTAAGTTCCCGTTTGCCATTACACAGCAGATGGGGCCCCAGGCTATTGACCTGAAAGTACTCTCTGTCGAATTGAACAGTGGCATTTCTGATGATCTTTTTAAGATAGACTGATTCAGGCCATCTTATAAAATAAAAATGCAGCCACTAACATGGCTGCATTTTTATTTTATAAGATGAATCAATTAACAGTACTATCTGATAACAAGTTTCCCCTTTTCAGCTAGGTTATCTCCGCCTATGACAGGTCTCATAACAAATGAATATTTATACTCCCTGCCGGTAAGGCGGTACTGGTCATGCGTTCTTGCACCCCAGCTGTCGTCGCCCCCGACACCCATTTGCCGGTAGTCAATGTTGACGGAAGTAAGCTCGCGCGGCTTAACATCCGTGGTATGCCTGTTGACCACCCTTGCACCGTCAACCAGGCTGCCGTCGGTGCGGCCCGAAGATTCAAAATCTACCATCAGGTTGTGATGTGCACTCACCTCAAGAACATCCATACCCTGAAACAGGAGGCCGTTACCGGCTGCGTCGGTAATGGCCATCCAGCGTACATCGGTTTTATTGCCATTCTCCTGGGGCCTGAGGTATGCCCAGTATTGGTCGGCTACGCTACCTTTGTAAAGCCCTACAAACGCGCTGGTTTTCCGGTCCCAGTAGGACTCATGGGGTCCGCGGCCAAGCCATGACATCTGGTCGAAGTTTCGTGGCATCACCATATTCATACCCATCCTGACTATTTCAGGAAGCTCCTCTTTAGTCATCCTGAAATGGTTATCCACCTGAACATCTCCGGATCCGAAAATTGTGTAGCTGGAAGAATAAGTGGCGATGGCTTCGCCCTCCGGATTTACCAGATCAAAGAGCATGAAAACCACAGCCGTTGCGGGTGTAGGCTGTTTTACGCCAAATTCTTTCACCCTTCTGGTTTCACCGGTATTCCGCCATACTCCGCTGCGATTATGCAGGTTATTGCCGAAGTCATTATCGGTGGGTGCGCGCCAGAAATTGGGAACCAAGCCACTTTGCAGATATTCGGTATTACCCTTTTTAAAACTGGTCATCAGGCCGGCAGCAACATCAAAAGCAACCGAAAATCCCTCCCCCGAGATGGCAATATTGCTGCCCTCCTCTGTTACGGTCAGATTGGCAAAGGCAGAAGAATGAACAGGAGACACCGGTTGTGAAAAAGGCAGACCGAACTGTTCTTCGGCAGCTACCCAGCCAGCTTCAACCAAACCAAGTGTTTCTTTCTGGACAGCCCTGATATTCAAAAAATATTCTGTCCCAGGTTCAGGCTGAACAGTGTAATCCATTTTGGCCTGAAACACCTCTCCCGGACCAGCATTCACCGCTGGTAGTTTCCCTGAGGCTACCACTTTGCCATCGCCAACGACTTCCCAGTTAAAATCAAAACCGGAAAGATTCC
>CAYMXK010000354.1:0-5162 GCA_964393915.1 uncultured Prolixibacteraceae bacterium | reverse complement strand
TCTCCCGTTTTTCGACATCATCACAGCCGAAACCGGTAGGAGATTCCTGCTGCCGGTTCATTGATGCCATACCAGCCGCCGTAAACCGAAAGATGTTGCCAAAGCAACAGTGATCCGGCAAGGTTCAGGTGCTGACTGTCGTATTCTGCCATCAGCCGAAAGAATTTAAACTTTTCCGGAGTAAACGAAACACCGCCAAACATACCTTTTAATCGCTTGCTGCTTCCGGTATTTAATCCGTAGCCCAGCGTTAGCACGATCTGATCCCTGAAAATGAATTTGTCGGAAACCACGTAGGTGCTCGAAAAATACTGGTTACCGCTTGGCGACACGGTGTAGGCATCGACTAAACCTACCAGTAGCGAGGGATAATGGCCACGCGCTTTTAGCATCTGACATTTGATGCCGATGGACCGATCCTGATTGCTGAATTTGTCCTGATAAATGGTTTTCATCAGCGTCATCCGGTAGGTGACTTCCAAAAAGGGCAGAAAAACCATATCGGCAAAATAATTGCCGGTTGCATAGTTGAACATTTCAGTGGTCTGACCAATTGGTAAATAATTCGCACCAAGTACCACCGTTTTATCCGGATAAATGCTTCCACCCGGAATATTTAACAAGCCGGAAGAGCCTAATGCGGTCTGTGCACGAAGCTCTGCATTGAAAATGCTTAAAACTGCCAGGAGAATGCAGACAGGCAAGTGGCCTGAACGTGCATATTTTCGTGAATGTGGTCGCATTGATCTTTTCCTGATTGTTGCAGGAAGATTATCCTCCGATATGCAGTGTTTGCAGTTTCTCACGCAATTCGGCCACTACATTGATTAAGTCAAGCAGCTGTGCCAATACCAGAACCATCAAAAGTGCGATAACTCCTTGTTCTGCCGGTGTCAGATCAGCAGGCGCTGCCACTACCGAAGCCGATTTGGTGCCCACTACCGAAGCCGATTTGGTGCCGGTGGTTTTCAATGCAGCAATTTTTTCCAACTGTGGAATGGTATAGGCAATCATGAATTGCTGTACATCCAATGCACACTTGTAATAACTTCCGGCGTACATATCTTCTGTTCCCGGGGTATTTTTTGTAAGATAGGGGCTTAGTGAAGCATTTCCGCTCATCGCGTTGGTACTGGTGCTTACCGACGATTCAGAAGCGAATGAAGGCAATTTCAACATTCGGTTCAACACCAGCGATAATGTTTCGGCATGGTTGGCTTCCAGCTTGGTCCTTTCGCTGGCCGAAATTACCACACTAGCTTTGTAGGCCTGAATAACCGGAGTCAGATCAACGGTGCTGTAGGTAACTATTTCGGCAGCAGGAATAAAAGTGTTTGCCGATGCTCCCGCTGTTTGAATACTGGCAGGAAGACTGGCAATGGTTGTGGCGGCGAGTACTTCAGCATTCAGTTTTTGGAGTGCAGCCTTGTCGATGTAATCGTCGACATCTGGTACCGGATCGTCTTTTTTACACGATGAAAGCACGCGTGAGCCCAACAGAAGGGTTGTTGAGGCAGCCATTGTCTGAAAGAAAAATTTTCGTCTGTTCATGTTGTTAATTTTAAGGTTTGTAAACTATTTTATTTAGATATTGTGGATGCAAATCAATGATGGAGCGGTTTTCGTCGGGCCTGATTTCATAGTACCGGCCATAAACCACTTCCGAAGATGCATTGTATTCGTTGTCGTAAGTTGCAGGCAATACCACGCGAAACCTGCTGGCATGTCGTCGTTTAAACGGATCGACCGGAATTGCGAAATGAAAACCCCCGTAAGGTTTTTCGGTATAACCAGCGTAAACACCAATGGTTACTTCTCCAAAGTACCTGTAAATGTCGGTACGAACTCCATGGTCGCCGGCCAAAAACCGACCAAGTTGTACATCGGCCTGCAGGTCGTACTTTGGAATGTAATAACCCGTGCTCACCGAAGCTGTAAAACGACTGAGCGCGCTGTGTTTCCAGTAATTGTCGTAAAAGTACGAGCTTCCTGTCAAACCGGCATTGGCTCCAAGTTTCCAGCGACTTTGCCTGAAATGTTTTTTCCACCTCAGATCGAGTCCGTAACTGTTGTTGTTGAAATTTCCGGCCGTAAACCGCAGTTCGTTCAGGGCCGCCAACCAAATTTGCTGGCTAAAGGTCACAAATCCGGGACGCACAAAATCATCCTGGTAGCCCCATTCGTTGTAAAGTGGTACAATGAGCTGTGCGCTTAGCTGCATCCCCCGCCAGGCCGAGTACTGAAGCATGGGTGCAAGGTTATACTGCTCCTCGTAAAACTGATCGACATGGATGTTGCGCAATGCAATCTGCGGGTAGAGTGTTAAGCTTACTCCTGATGAAACCTTGCGGGTAACCGGCTGTTCCTTTAGCTTTTCCCAATGCTCCGGCACGTAATAATCTACTGTCCCTTCAAAAGGAAAGGCTTCCGGCTGTTGGTTGGTTCCTGGTGTGGTTTCCCCATTTCGTTTCCGGGCTTGCAGCTCATATACCGGATGTCCCTGTTCGAGCAACAAGAGCCGGTACTGGCAACTGTCGGGATACAGACTGCTTATCTGAAGCAGGGCGGCACGTAAATCTTTTGCTGCGCTGCGGTGCAAACCTCGCTCTATCGTTGCGTAAACAACCGGTCCTTCGGTGAAAAGACGTATTGATTCGAACCCGGCATTTTTTAACAACTCCCGGCCTTGTTGCTCGCGCGTTTGGGCTTTAACGCCATGAGTTGAAGATGCTGCGAGGTGCAGAATGGACAATACCGATATGAAGTAAAGGAATCTCAAAGGCTATCGCGTCAATGGTTTGGTTTTTTTCTTTTTTTCATCCTGAATCCAACTGCTTCAAAAAAGCTTTATTCTGAAGTGGATCGCACAAATGTAAACATAATTGTAAAGCATAACCACTCAACAGGATAAATCAGCAAAAAAAATGTTGGATTATTGATCATTAAAGAAACATTTGTCGATTGATGAAGCGCGGAGCGCAAAGAGCCAAGAGCTACCCCGATTCAATCGGGGGTGGCTATTTTTTTTGGGTTTATATTTATCCACAAATTAGCGCAAAATTTTTCCACAAATTATCACAAAATTTTATTGGTGAAAATTCGTTTCATCTGTGGAAATTTGTGGACTACTTTTTCTGTCATCCCGAGGGGCTTACCCCGAGGGATCTTTCCGTCTTCCCGAAGGATCCGAGGGACCTAAGGGAACCGAGGGACTATTCGTGCATTCGTGGCTAAAATGATTTTTCATCCCGAAGGAACTGACCCCGATTCAATCGGGGGTGAATCTGTGGCTATCTTTTTTGTCATCCCGAACGTAGTGAGGGACCTAGGGGAACCGAGGGCCGATCTTTAACGGCCCAATCATAAATCATCAATCATAAATCATCAATCATAAATCATCAATCATCAACACCTTCATCTCATATGCCTCAAAATCAACCGGTTCACCCTCCTGAACCTTCCGGGTCTCCCCGCTGAACTCATCCAGCCAGTACTGATCTCCCTGCACCGGAACTTTCACCCCGGTCGTTACAGCCGTATTTTCCTCATTAAAAAGAAGGTAATAGTGGATCCCATCTTTAATAACGTGCCTGTACCTGATATTTTCAGTGGACGGGTTCAACTGCAGATCGGGCTTGACCAGCCTGCTGACGGCGGTTTTTAATTCTTCCTGGTTTTTTGCCACAATTGCTTTCGGGAAAACCGATGTAAACGGCGATTCTCCGAAAATAATCAGTTGTTCGTTTGCTTCCAGTTTCCGAAGCGCCGGGATGACCTCCTTTGGCAGATTTTTCAGCCCATCCAGAACAACGGCTTTGTAATTCATTCCGGCAATGTAAACGCCTTCAGCATCAATATTTGCATCAGCAACAAGGTGACTTAATTCCAGATAATTGAAATCGCGCTGATTCTGAAAAAGAACTTTCGCCGACGCATCGGGCAGCCAGTTGGCATCGCCCAGGATGGCAATTTCACAAACCTGCTTCGAATCGGTATTCAGCCAGCTTAGCCGGCTGCATGCAGTGGCAAATGGTTTATAATTGTCCCACCACTTTGCATTCGGGCCCACATCGGGCGGACGCTCGTTAAATCTTGCTCCCCTGACGGAATAGTAAAAAGCATGCGGATAGAGCAGATTCTGGCCACGCACAAAACACCAGTTGGCCAGCCACACCATCTCCTCGTAGGTAAGATTATGACCGTATGCGCCATAAAGTTCGTTGGAATTTCGACGCCTGTTCAAATGGACCATGGCGCTGGATGCATTTTTCGCCATGGTGGAGTGCTGGCCGTTCAGCGCCTTTTCGCCTGGTTCCACATATCGCCAGACCAGATCCTGTCCCGGAATCTGAAAATATTTCTGGGCTCCCAGATCCATCGAACCGGCCGGATGTCCCGTTAAGGCGATTCCATGGTCTTCGCACCATTTCCCAAGCCTTGCATAATAGTTTTCTTCGAGGCAAATGACAACCGCCCGGCGGTAATCGCTGCGGTGTTTCTCCCAATCCGCGCTGTCCTCATACCACAAGTCGGCAAAAAACGGAGTAAAATCATACCCCAGGATGCTGTTTATCTGCGGAAGGAGGTTGGCATTTCCGGGAAACATTCCCCTTTTGTGTCCGCGCCCCAGTGGTTCCGGTTCATCGGTAAAAATGGCTATAACGGTTTTGCCGAAATGTTCCCTGAAGTTATCAGCAAAACGGTCGTAAACCAGCTCAATAAAACTGGTTACGGCTTCAGGATTTAAAATATCGCCTGCCGGAGGTAAATCCTCCTTTTCCTTTTCTTCATCCACCCAATGGAGTCCCCTGATATGGCCATTTGAAGGACCTTCAACAACGGCCATTTTTTTTCCTCCCGGACGGTGGACGGTGGTTACCAGATTCCACCCATCATCAAGCTGAAGTTTTTCGTTTGCCTCTAAGTCGATTTTTGCAAACCCGCGGGCAGCATGTTGCGGATTTCTAGCCACCACCTGGCCTTCGCATGAACCTGACGGGTACGATCCCTCATCATAAAGAATAACCTTCATATCCCTTCGTGCGGCCTCCTCGATGGCCAGCTTCATAAAACCCAGCATTTCGGGGGAGAGAAATCTCATATCCGGAGGAAGTCCCATTCGCGGATGGATGACAAATCCATACACGCCGTGCGCTTCAAAA
>CAYMXK010000353.1:0-5175 GCA_964393915.1 uncultured Prolixibacteraceae bacterium | reverse complement strand
ATTGCCGTTGACCGGTTTGGTCAGGATGGCCTGGACAATCCTTCAATGGGCCTCGGCAGTGGCTTGACTTTTCGTGATTTATGGATTACCCTGGACATAGATGAAGGTTTCAAAGTTCAGGCAGGACGCATGTATGTTCCGCTAACCAGAAATTACGGCACCACTTCTACCAAAGCGCTGCTTACAACTGACTTGTCGTTTATGCAGGGCGGAATTCGCGGAGGAATTTTTTACACCAGTAAAGTAGGAAGAGATGACGGTGTTACGCTTTGGGGCAATCCGTTCGACGGGGTATTTCAATATCGGTTTATGATTTCAGAAGGCATGGAAAGCGTTGCAAATCCGGAAGACAATCTGCGTTTTGTAGGCCGGGCTGTCCTGAACCTTCTGGAACCCGAAACAGGCTGGTTTAATCAGGGTACTTATCTGGGAAAGAAAAAAGTCCTGAGTATTGGCGCTGCTTTCGATGCGCAAAACAATCTAACGTTGAATAACGAACCGGGGCAGGACAATTTTATATGGACCATGGATGCGTTTTTTGACCACCCTGTTGCCAATGGTGCTGTAACAGCAGAAAGCGCATACATCAAACTTAAAAACAGTACCCAGGCTAACAGTTTTGCACAACTTGCCCTTTCTGATGATGCTGGTTTTTTTTACATCCAGGCTGGTTATTTTTTCAATACCCCGGTAGCTGTTGGAAATATCCAACCCTATTTCCGATACGAAACAGTTTCGGTAGAACAAAAGGGTAATACCGGCATTTTCAGCGGTGGGATTAATTACTATCTCAACGGCCACAACGCTAAGGCAAGTTTGGATTATACGGTGGTTAACTATCCGGAGGCAGATTCACAGGGAATATTTACCGTGCAACTTGCAGTGGGAATTTAAATTCAAAAAAGAATGAAAACACCAATTTATCTTGATTATAACGCCACCACGCCCATCGATCCGGAAGTGGCTGAAGAAATGTTGCCATATTTTCAGGCGCATTTTGGAAATCCTTCGAGCAGTTACGCCACAGGAAGACACAACAAGGAAGCCATTGAAAAGGCACGGATGCAGGTGGCAAATCTTATTGGTGCATCCCCCGACGAAATTATTTTTACCAGCGGCGGCACTGAATCGAACAACCATGCCATTCGCGGCGCCGTTTTTGCCAATCAGCAAAAAGGCAAACACATTATTACTTCGAATGTTGAACACCCGGCAGTGACGGAGGTTTGCAACCACCTTGAAAAACAGGGTTACGAAATTACCTGGCTCCCGGTTGATGCCTTCGGGAAAGTAAATCCGGAAGCTGTTGAAAAAGCAATTCGGCCCGATACGGTATTGATTTCCATTATGCACGCCAACAACGAAGTGGGCACCATTCAGCCCATAAAAGAAATGGGCGAAATTGCCAAAAAGCATGGTGTGCTTTTTCATACCGATGCCGCCCAATCGGTTGGTAAAATTGAAACTGATGTAAATAAGCTGGGTGTTGATTTGCTTTCGATCGCGGGACATAAATTGTATGCGCCCAAAGGAATCGGCGCTCTGTATATCAGAAGTGGCGTAAAACTCGAAAACCTGATTTTCGGCGCCGGACAGGAACGCGGATTACGTCCCGGAACGGAGAATGTGCCTTATAGTGTTGCACTGGGCAAAGCCTGTGAACTGGCCAAAGAAAACCTGGCTGGGAACAAACAGCACCTGTTTCAAATGAGGCAACGGCTGTTGGATGGGTTGAAAGACAAAGCACGGACAGGGATAAAGTTGAACGCCGACCTGAACAATTGCCTGCCCAATACTTTGAGCATTGCTTTCGACGGAGTGGAAGCGCACACGCTGGCGTCATTTGTCAGCAGCCGGGTGAGTTTTTCCACCGGCTCCGCGTGCCATGCCGATTCCAATGAAATGTCACCGGTGTTAAAAGCCATGCATACCGACCGTAAAACAGCCGCCGGAACGGTGCGCATTTCAACGGGAAAATTCACCACTAAAGAAGAAATTGACCATGCTGTGGAAGTAATTTCAACCGCTGTAAATCAATTTAGTCATTCAAAAAGTAAACTATAATTATATATTTAATGAAAAAAACAATCTTTTCTCTCGCAATTATTTTGTTGTTTCTCTCAGGCAGCATTTCGGCACAGGTACAGTTTAATCCGCAACCACAGAAACAGAAGTATTCCCCCACTTCCATCGGAATGGTAATTTACTCCAACGATGTGGAAACGACCTGGAACGCTTTCAGGCTGGCAAATCACGCTGTTAAGCAGGGCGACACAGTTCAGGTTTTTCTTCTTGCAAAAGGAGTGGAAGTAGATAACCTGGTGAAGGAAAATAAAGATTTGGACGAACAGGTCGATGCCTTTTTGGAAAAAGGTGGTGAAATTCAGGGCTGCGGCACATGCCTGCAAAGCCGGAATATGGATGGACCCCAAATCTGCACTTTTTCATCGATGGCCGATTTATACGAAATAATTCGTAAAAACAAAATTGTATTAACCTTTTAAAAACTTTATGAGTCAAAAAGAGATGTTGGCAGAAATGCCGCCGGAAAAAATGATTGAGATGTTTACCCATAAAATTTCAAGTAAACTGCCAATCCAAAAGATAATTGAAAAAGTACCTGCAGCGTGTGAAGAAAAAAAGTTCGCATTGCTCCAAACCTATGTTTACCATGAAATAGTTGAGAGCAAAGGTTTTCCCATCGACCGGAAAGTGTATATATACGAAATATGCCAGGCAAAAACAGCAGCGGCAATGTTAACTGATTTTCCTCATTTTTCCATTTTTATGCCCTGCAAACTTGCAATTTACGAAGACAAAGGGGAAACCATAATTTCAACCTTGAACATGGAAATTATGCTGAAAGCGGTGAGTTCCAATCCTGAACTTTTCAAAGAAACAACCGCCCTTTATAACACCTTAAAAGCTTTAATGGATTCAATTTCATAAAAAAACATTCTATAAATTTTAAAAAAGAACATCATGCAAAAAATTCTGATTTTAATTAATGACGGACCTTACGGAACGGAGAAAGCTTATAATGGATTACGATTGGCCAATCAGCTGAATAAAGCACACGAAGATGTGGAGGTACGGATTTTTTTAATGGCCGATGCTGCTTCCTGTGCCGTGGCCGGACAAACAACCCCCAATGGATACTATAATCTTGAGCGGATGATGAAATTTTCCATTAACAAAGGTACCAAAGTAAAAATCTGTGGATCCTGTGCCGATGCCCGCGGACTTAAAAATGTCCCGCTTATTGAAGGAACTGAAATCAGCACTATGGCCGAATTAACCGAATGGGTGGTTGACAGCGACAAGGTGATTACTTTTTAACCTCATTTCAACCTCAATGAAATCAGGGGGATGTATAAAACAGAATGGTAAAGAGAGGGAACAAATTGGAGATAACAAAGCAATTGCTTAGATTTGTTCTCTCTTAAAGTTTAATATGCCCAGGAATAAAACATATAATGATGATTTGGTGCTTGAAAAGGCGATGAATGTATTCTGGGTCCATGGTTATGAGGCCACCTCAGTGCGTTTGCTCGAAAAGGAGATGGGCATCAACCAGTTTTCGATTTACGCTACTTTCAGGAATAAAAAGAACCTGTTTATAAGTTCATTACAAAAATACCGCGAGTTTGTAATAAAACACAGGTTTCAGCCTTTGTTGCAGGAAGGTGCCGGTTTGGCAGAGCTGAAAAGTTTTTTGAAAAATGCAACCATAGCAAGAGTCAATGACGTAAAGAAAGGTTGCCTCGTCGTAAACACTGCCGGTGAAATAGGCGATAAAGACCCGGAAATTGCACGGGAAGTAAACCTTTATTACAATTTCATCCGCGATTTGCTGCTCCGGGTATTAAAAAATGCAGTCGAAAAAAAGGAAATTCCGGCAAACACGGATGTTGAAAAACAGGCCAGTTTTTTCCTTGGTGTTATGCAGGGAATCTCAGTGGCCCACAAAACAATGGATAAAACCCAGTTAACAGATTTTATTGACGTGGCTTTGAAACAACTTGAGTAAAATTTTTTTAATCTTTATCTAAGCAAATGCTTGGATAAAATAAAAGGGATGATTATGACACAATATCAATATAACAAACTTAATATGAAGAAACTGACTTTTATTTTATTGCACACGTTGCTTGCGGCGTTAGTTACAAATGCCCAGTTACCTGAAAAAGCAGAAGACATTTCGCCGTTGTTAAACGGAGAATTGCTGCCCGAAGCTGTTTTAAAATCGCCCGATGGCAGTAAGCAACAGCTTACCACACTTCTGAAGGAAAAACCTTCGGTGATACTGTTTTACCGGGGTGGTTGGTGTCCATACTGTAACACGCACCTAACTGAAATCAGGGATGCCGAAGCTGAAATTTTAAACCTGGGTTATCAGATAATTGCCATCAGCCCCGATTCTCCTGAAAACATGATGGCTACGGAAAAGGATAAAAACATCAATTATCGTCTATTCTCCGATGCCGGTGGCGAATTGACCAAAGCTGTTGGAATTGCCTTTAAGGCATCTGACAGGTATGCCGGAATGCTTTTAGACAAATCAGGCGGACAAAACACTGGATTTTTACCCGTACCCTCTGTTTTTGTAGTTGATACGAAAGGGAAAATTGTGTTTGAATACATAAATCCCGACTATAGCACAAGGCTGAGCGCCAAACTCTTGCTTGCAGTGTTAAAAAACCTGGAATATTAGAAATAACAAAAAAAATATCGCAATGAGAACAAAAATCTTATTTACCATTTTAACCATAGCTGTTATGGTCCCATTTTATGAAGCAAAGGCTCAGGAAAGCCCCGGTGAAAACAATTCTGATAAACTGGTCATTTTATGGACCAGTGACGACCCGTACCAGGCCGAACGTATGGTTCTAATGTATGGCCATGCTGCCAAAACTGCCGGATGGTTTAGTGAAGTTACCATAATTATCTGGGGGCCATCTGCAAAAATGGTTGCCGAAAACCTCAAAATCCAGGAAAAACTTAAAGCCATGCAAAAAGATGGTGTGGAAATTCGGGCCTGTATTGTCTGTGCCACTGCATATGGTGTCGAAGACGAACTGAAAAATTTGGGTTTCGAGGTGAAAGGTATGGGCAAACCCCTTACCGACTACCTGAAGAGTGATGCCAAGGTTTTAACACTCTGAATAAGAAAAT
>CAYMXK010000352.1:0-5192 GCA_964393915.1 uncultured Prolixibacteraceae bacterium | reverse complement strand
TGGATTGTTGACGGGAAGGTTTTCCGTGATAAGATAATTAAACTATAGCGAAATTAAACGGGTGGCGTAGTTTCCGAACCGCGCATTCAAAAATCGTCGATTCGGAAATCGCCGCACCCAAATTTCTAAAATGAAGGAAACCGGCATTTGGCTAAAGAAAATTATTCATAAATTACACAAAAATGTAAAGAAGCACTGGAAATTATCAAAGAATAAAAAAAAAATCAAAAATGAAATATTAACTAAAAATTTAGCTGATATGAAACTGGAAAGATTTTCCTGGATTAACCCGCCACAGAAATTCACACTGGAAAATGACGATTTGAAAATTCAAACCGAGCCTGAAACTGATTTCTGGCAACGAACATATTACGGATTCAGCAAGGCAAATGCTCCGGCTTTTTTGACAAAAATGGATGGTGACTTTACATTTAGTGTAAAAACCGGGTTTGAAACTAAAAACCGTTACGATCAATGCGGTGTGCTGCTATACATTGATGATGAAAACTGGGTAAAAGTTTCGGTGGAACATGAAAATGATATTATTGCCCGATTGGGTTCAGTAGTAACTAATTTGGGTTTTTCCGACTGGGCTACAACTGATATTCCGGTGCCGGTTTCCGAAATGTGGTACAATTTAAGTCTTAAAAAGCAAGATGTTTATATCGAATATTCCCCCAATGGTAAGGATTATAAGCAAATGCGGATTTTACATATTCACAGACCTGCTGAGGAGGTTAAAATTGGAGTTTATGCCTGCAGCCCCTTACATTCAAGTTTTGAAGCCGTTTTCTCAAACTTCAAAATTGATATGTGCACCTGGCCGGACCATATAGGCTAACAGGAGTTACCGGAAAATAAAAATCAGTCAGAAGCTAAAAGATAAACATGCATTGATCCAGTTAATGTTAAACTTCTCACTTTCACACCCCGCAATATCCAACTGGAGCAATAACTGCTTCATTCCAACAATTGACGGTACGGAGGTTTTGATTCCGGTTTGTACTAATCTCATACAAAAGGAGTCCCGATTGACCGGCGCACATCGATATTGTCGATCATGGCATTACCCCTGAATTTCAGTAAAAATTCCACTACATTGGCGATTTCCTCCGGTTGTATTAGATTTGACGTGTCTAAATCGGAACGCATGGTCTTTACCATATCGGTGGCGACCCCGCCCGGCGCGATGGTATGCACCCTGATGCCCAGCGGCTGCACTTCTTTGGCCAGCACCTTTGAAAAACCCATCAGGGCATGTTTTGATGCGGCATAGGCTGCCTGGTTTTCATACCCCAGCCTTCCAACCACCGATGAAATATTAATAATTGTTGCACAATCAGATTTTTGAAGATGGGGGATGGCTTCTTTGCAAAGAAAGAATGGCCCCCTGGCATTGATGGCCATCATGCGGTCCCACTCTTCTGGTGAAGTTATCGACAATGATTTGGATACGGCATATCCGGCATTGTTAACCAGTATGTCCAGCCTGCCAAATATTTGAATTGTTTCTCGGATTAGCTTTTCAGGGGTTGCAGGATCGGAAATGTCGGCAACAATTATGTGCGGTTCAGGGCCCGTTAACTGAATCTTGTGTTTCAGTTCGTTTAATTTCTCAGCGTCCCTTCCGGAAATTACAACGTGCATGCCCAGTCCTGACAACCTTATTGCGATACTTTCACCAATTCCCCTGGACGATCCTGTAACCAGTGCTGTTTTTCCTGTAAAATCCATATTTGTCATTTTGTAAGAACAGACCAATAACGTAAAATTACTGCTTTTTGTTAAACGGGCATGATCTGCCGGCTGGAGTAACACTCACGAATTTAATATCTCAATTGCTATCGGGACAATTTCACCCGGGTTTAGGGTATAATGCCGCATTTCTCCCTTATTACTTTTAAGTACATATTCAAAAGTCAATGGGATAATTTTTAAAGTTTTACCCATGGCTAATATGTACATTGCAGCCTTAACACGCAGATAACGAAAGTCGCTGGCGACATGGGTTTCTTATTAACTCTAGGTTCTTAATCTGAAAAATTTTTAAGATAGTGACATTGGCGCGCAGAACAACCTTGCATTAAGAAATCCGTAAAGTGGATGATGGAGGGTTTGATTGGGAATCAGTTAAAAGTAGCTTGTGAGGTTGTGCCGGTTCCCGATCCAGTCTTTGAACCGGCTAAATATCGTCCATAACGTTATGGAGTAATAGTAAGTAGAAATAGATATTTGAGTTCGACCTGATTGCAATCGTTTTCTCGATTGTTGGGGTGCAGAAGAAGAAAATAGTAATGGAAGAATTAATATAGTTTGCATGCATGCAGTAACATAACTTAATAAACAATAAAAATGAACCTGATTAAATCAATCTGTTTTCTTCTGTTTTTCCTGATCTTATCTGGTGGGATGTTTGCTCAACGCCCTGAAATTAAAATGCCTGCCGGGCGAATTGCCATCAGTTCTGATGGTAATCTTCACGATTCTGATGATTGGGGAGCTACATTTTCAGATCAAAAGGCTGAAAATAAGCGTGCTAAAATCAAAATTCTGGAAAGCCTCGAAGTCGATTCCGTACCTGCCGATTTTCCGGTGAGGTTTAGCTTTTTAACTTCCGGCGAATGGCAGTTTATTGCTTATTACAACAAAAACAGGAGTTTGACCCTGGCTTCTCGAAAAACCTCAGACCAGGGTTGGAACTATAAAATTCTGCCCACCAAAGTCGGTTGGGACAGCCACAATTCGATTACCATGGCTTTTGATCCCGACAATTGTATTCATGTGAGCGGAAACATGCACAATGACTCCCTGATCTATTTCAAAACCGAAAATCCATTGGATATTTCAAGCCTGAAAAGGGTATTTCCACAGGTTTTGGCCGATGATGAATTAAGCTGTACCTATCCGAATTTCGTAAAAAATGCGGAGAATAAATTAATCTATTCGTATCGAAAGGGGGGCAGTGGAAATGGAATTACGATTTCGAATATTTACGACGAAAAGACCAGGACGTTTAAACGTTTGACTGATCAGCCGCTGTTTGACGGATTGGGTGAAATGAGTGCCTATTCAAGTGGAATAAGACCTGGTCCGGATAAATTTTTTCATACCATCTGGCTTTGGCGCGACACGCCCGGCTGTGAAACCAATCACGACCTTTCTTATGCCCGGAGCAGGGACCTGGTTAATTGGGAAACGATGGACGGAACAAAACTGGAATTGCCAATAACCCCCCGGAAAACCCAGTTCACGGTCGATCCGGTCCCCGCCAGAGGAGGCGCGATTAATGGTGGCTTTAACCTGTTTTTTGATCAGGATAAAAAGCCCGTGATTGCTTACATGAAATATGATGCTGCAGGAATCAGCCAGCTTTTTGTTGCCAAAGTCCTGAATGAAAAATGGGCCATCAAACAGGTGTCGAAATGGGATTACCGCTGGGATTTTTCCGGTCCGGGTTCCATCGAATCCGAAATCAGGATTACCGGGGCCTCGGTTGCGCCCGATGGCAATATACAAATCAGTTACTGGCACATCAAAAAAGGCAATGGTGAATTGATTCTTGATAATAATACACTGGCGTTGCTGGAGGACCGTCCGGTTATTCCTGCTGAAAATCAAGAATATCCGGATGAATTGATGATGCCGGTTTCGAAACTGGAAGGAATGTCGGTGAACTGGATAAAAGTTCAGCAATCGAAGGACAAACCTGACGAATATTACGGCCTGCGCTGGGAAACCATGGGCAAACGCCGCTTTTATGAACCACGCGAGATACCTGTACCACCTTCTTCACTGAAATTGTATAAATTCACCAAAAAATAGAACCACTTCCATACAATAGAGAATGTAAAAAAGATCTTTGGTCGTTCAGCAACATGTAGGAAATCATTGAAAAAATGAAGATAATATGAAAACATCGCGACGCAAATTTTTATCAGGTACGGCCATTGCCGGAGGCTTGATGGCATTGGCTCCCACGTATTCGTGCATTGGTTCAACGGGAAATGATTCAGTTCATAATGACTATGCTTCTCTTGATGAAGCCTTGAAATTGCCTGTTCTGAAAAGGGAACTCTTTCCTTCTCCGGTAATTATTGAAACGCTGGAACTGTTGCGCGACAGAAATAGTTTTATTTGCCGTGTACGCTCAAAAGACGGAGCCGAAGGAATCTCTGTTGGAAACCCTATACATTCAAGACATAGTTACCCCATGTTTCATACCTGTCTTTATAATCATTTTATTGGAAAGGATGCACGTGATTTGGATTTATTGGTTTTTAATGCTGCTGAACTTAATGTTAAACGCCAGGGTGTCCCACTTTGTGTTCAGCTGGCAACAATTGAATTTGCAATACTCGATATGTTAGGAATTATTGCCGGCAAACCTGTTGGACAATTGATTGGTGAAATCCATAATCCTGAAATTGCCATTTATCTGGGCACTCAAATTGGACCCCTTCGCAGAATGGAACCTGAAAAATCATTGGCCCTGATGGAGCAGGATGTGCTTGAAAGCAGTGCCAAAGCGGTAAAATTAAGAGCCGGCCGGGGTGACTATCTGGCTTCAGATATTGATAATGCCCCAGGGCGTACTGAAAAATTGATCAGGTTGGCACGGGAAAAATTTGGTGATGATATGATCCTGATGATTGATGGAAATGGTTCTTATTCTGTAAAAGAAGCCATACGTATTGGTAAGATTTTGGAAGAATACAATTATTACTTTTATGAAGAACCTGTGCCCTGGGACTGGTATGAGGAACAAAAGCAAGTTGCTGGTTCGCTTAAAATTCAAATGGCAGGAGGTGAAGCAGAATTTGGCATGCATGCATTCAGGTGGTTGATTGCAAACAACGCTTTTCAGATTTTGCAACCTGACACCTTCTATTTTGGTGGAATGATAAGATCAATGCAAGTAGCGCGTATGGCGGCTGCAGTTGGCAAAACCATAGCACCTCACATGACTAATGGTGGACTGGGATTTCTTTATATGCTTCATATGACTTCTACCTGCCCGAATGCGGATAAATTCCATGAATTCAAGATGTTTGAAACCAATGATGCCAATGGAACAACCATTCCGGTTAAAAGCAAAACAGAACCGTTTTCAAGCAATAATGGGATTATTAAAGTTCCGACCGGTCCGGGAATGGGGATTATTATTGATCCTGATTATATTAAAACACATTCTG